>CAJPST010000172.1 GCA_905373425.1 uncultured Mesocricetibacter sp. | reverse complement strand
GTATAGAAATCTATTTTTTCGCTAATTGTAAATAAATTCCGGAAACGTCTTCACTTCCCAAATTTGCCTGCACTGCGGATTGATATTGTTTGGCAAGGGTTTCGATTGCTGGGAGGCTCAACCCTGCTTTTTCCAATTCACCACAAGCCAAATTCAAATCTTTACTGGCATGTTTGAGCATAAATGCCGCCGGGAAGGATTTTTCCAATAATAACGGTTTTTTAGTCTGGAACATTGGGAAATTCATTGCCGAATTGCCGATAGCCTCAGTGAGGCGGTTAAATCAATGCCAAACTGCCCACCCATTAACATAGCTTCTGCATAGGCTTCACCGAATACACCAAGCAAAGAGTTTAACACCAACTTTGCACCCGAGCCTTTGCCAACCTCGCCGAAATGAAAGGTACGTTGTCCCAATACATCAAATACGCCTTGCAACGGTTGTAATACTTCCGCATTACCTCCGAATAAGATCAACAAAGTACCGTTGGTTGCCGGAACGACTGAACCCGAAACAGAAGCCTCGGCAAATTGCCCTCCGTGTTGTTCGACTAAAGCCTTGATTTTTAGATTTTCCGTCGGCGCCACCGTACTCATATTTACAATGATTTTTCCATTTAATTCAACGCAAACATCCGCATTTAAAATATCCGCTACAGCGGCATAATCTGAAACCATTAGAATAACGGCTTGATTATTTGCTACCAGTTCTGCCTAGTTAGCATAAATTTTCGCACCTTTATCGGCAAATTGAGCGCATTTCTCCGTATTTCGGTTATAAACACTCACATGGATATCGTGTGCCAATAAACGATTTACCATTGGCACACCCATTTGCCCTAAACCAATCCAACCGATTTGAGTAAATGTTGCTATCATAGTCTTTTCCTTATAAATATGAGAAATAACGCTGAATAGTGAAATTGTATAGAATTTTATGCCTATGAGAAAGTGCGGTGGGAAAATTCACGCTCCACTTTTGTGGTAGCATATGCGAAAATATTATAAAAATTCATAAAAGAAAGGAAATACAATGCGTTATTTACCAAACGGAAAAGGAACTTTTGCATTATTACAAACAATGATTGCATATTTATCGCTAGTATGGCTTTTTCTCGGGCAGGGAATAGCGTCCGCTGGGACAAAAACTGTTAAAAACGCTTCTGAACAGACAGAAACGGCTTTCTTACAAAATAAAATTAATAAAAGTCCGAATGATCGATCCGTTTATCAAGTAATCCGTCTTAAAAACCAAATGACGGTGCTCTTAATTTCTGATGAAAAAGCCAATAAATCCTTAATGGCGGCAAGTTTACCTGTCGGTTCAATGGAAGATCCCGTTCAGCAGCAAGGTTTAGCGCACTATTTGGAACATATGGTATTAATGGGATCGAAACAATACCCTGAAGCTAACGGCTTAATTAAATTTTTAGCGCAAAACGGCGGGCATAACAACGCATTCACTTCGGCAGAACGCACGTCTTATTATGTACAGGTTAATAATAATGCTTTTGATGAAGCGGTCGCCCGTTTGGCAGATGCATTATCCGCTCCACTGTTATCCGAGCATTATTCTAAAAAAGAAATCAACGCCGTTAATGCAGAAATGATTCGAGCAAAATCTAACGATCATCAATTGGTTTATAGCGTTAATCTGGCGACAACCAATCCCTCTCATCCGGCTACAAAATTTACTGTCGGTAATCATGAAACCTTATCGGACAAACCCGATAGTAATTTACAAAAAGCATTGGAACAATTTTATCAAACCTATTATTCAGCAAATTTATTTAACGCTGTTTTATATTCTAATCAATCCATTGAGCAATTAGCCAAGTTGGCGGAAAAGACGTTGGGTAAGATGGAAAATAAAAACGTTATGATCCCGCAAATTGATGTGTCGCTATATCGTGAGCAGGATAAGGGAATAGTTCTGCAATATAAACCTTTGATGAGTAACAAAGCCTTAGCAATATCTTTTGATTTTCCAAATGATGAAACACAGTTTAAGCATAAGAGCGGTGTGTATTTGAGTTATTTATTTAGCAATAATGCAGAGGGAACTCTATCCGATTATTTGATTAAACAAGGTCTGTCAGACACTGGAATTCAAGCCTACGCCACACCACGCAGCGGGCGTAACCGTAGCAGTTTTTCGATTATAACGGTATTGACCGAAAAAGGTTTACAACAGCAGGATCAGGTAATTTCCCTAATCTTCCAACAGATTGAAAAGATTAAAAAAGAGGGGGTTCAACAACGTTATTTCGATGAAATCAAGCAAAATCTGCAACGTGAATTTCAACATCTACAGATTGAAAAAACGCCGTATTTTGTGACCGCACTTGCGGAGAAAATGGCGCTTTTCCCTTTGGAGAATTTGATTGATGAGGATTTTATTGCCGAATCTATGGATGAACAAGCAATTCGTGCAAAATTAGATGCCATGACATTAGACAATTCTCGTATTTTGTTGATTAACGATAATGTGGTAACGGATAAAAAAACACCTTATATGGAAGCCGGTTACTCATGGTATAAAATTACTGCCGAACAAAAAAATAAATGGTTAAATTTCAGCGCTAATCCCGAAATTCATTTACCTGAACTAAATCCTTATATCACCACTGATTTTTCCGTTATAAAGAGCGATAAGCCATATGAAAAACCACAGTTAATTGAACAACGGGCAGGAACCAAAATCTATGTTATGCCTAGCCAATATTTCCCTCAAGATCCAAAAGTGGAATTATCACTGGTATTCAGCGTGTTGCCGAAAAATGATGAATTAGAACATATTTTTGGTACTTATGCTCTAGGTTATATGAATGAATTGGCGCAAAGTAAATTAGCCTTTCAATCTACGATAGCCGGAATGCAGGCATATATTCACCCTAACAATAATAGTCTGAGCATTGAATTGTCAGGTTATACGCAGCATTTACCCGAGCTGGCTCGCGACACCCTATTGAAATTTAAGCAATTCGAACTCACAGAGAAAGATTTGGTGCAAGCAAAACAACGGATGCACGAAGCTTTAAAACAGGCGGAGAAAGAGGATAGCCTAACCCAGGCGAATGAAATATTTAGCGATTTTGAGAGCTATCCTTATTTTGACGTGGAAAAACAGAAAGGCGCTATCGATAAGATTACACTTGAGCAGGTGGACAAGATCCGCACACGCTTGTTGAGCCAAGCCACCGGAATGCATTTATTATCGGTCGGTAATTTTTCCGATAAGCAAGTACAAACATTAGCAGGAGAATTAGGCAAATTAGTAAACTATAAGGATAATGAATTCAGTCGGGGAAGTTATGTCGATATCAGTGGTATCCGTGCAAAATGGAACAAAATCATTAAAGTGCCGAACGAAGATAATGCACTGAGCATATTATTCATTGCACAAGGCTATGAAGAAACTGACGGTCTGATCCGAGCAACATTATTAAACGACATTATCAGCCGTTGGTATTTTGATGATTTAAGAACCGAGCACCAACTGGGGTATGTGGTTTCAACAACCAATAATCAAATCGGCAAGTTATCGGGAATACAGTTTATGGTGCAAAGCCCAAACAGTACGCCAGCACAAATAATGCAACACAATCAACGCTTTCTCACCGAAGCAGCCGACAAATTGAAGGCTTTACCTGATGCTGAATTTAATTCTTACCGTGAAAGTTTATTGGAAAAATTGCGTCGTAAACCTGAATCTCTAGAACAGGAATTCGGACGTTATCAATATGATTTTGGACGAGGAAATGAGAAATTTGACCACAATCAAATATTATTAGACGGTGTGGAAAAATTAACTAAACAGGATATTGTCGATTTCTATCAGCGTACTATGATTGAGCAAGAGGGAGTGGTATTTATCAGCCAAGCGTTAGGTACTAAAACAACCGATCACGATGCCGCCGAACCGGCAGGGTTTGAAAAAATTGAAAGCATTGAAGCACTGCAGAAACGCTTCCCGATAAAGCAGTGGTAGTGTAATAAATAAGGACTTACACTGTACTCAGAGGGCAGTAAAACTCCTATATGCCAGACCTTAATAATCCAAATTTTATCAACCTCAAAAACAAAACACCCCAACCGTCTCCGATTGGGGTGTCGTAATAATAAACCCGGCGGTGCCC
>CAJPST010000171.1 GCA_905373425.1 uncultured Mesocricetibacter sp. | reverse complement strand
ATTGATAAGAGTAAGACATAATCTGCACCTCAAATTAGGTGTCCAAGTTTTGGGGTGCAGATCAAAGTGCGGTCAAAAATGACCGCACTTTGATGATAAAAAGGCATCCAGCGGATGCCTTTTATTTTTGGAAGAATTACTTGCCGGATAAATCAATTTGATACACAGCAAATCCCACTTCATCAGTACCCACCTGTTTCATTGGGTATTGGGCGTTTTCTTTGATAAATTGCGCCGTTTGTTCGCTTGGTGAAGTTTCAAAGCGGACATCTAATTTATCGTTGCCTTTAATCGGCACAAAACGCCAGTTTTTGTCGGCACTTGGGTTTACTGCACCATCTTTTTCACTGGTGGCTTTGATGTAATCTGCCAATACTTGACGGTTTTCATCCGGCGCAGCGTAAACAATGTGTTTGTCGCCTGTGCCCGGGAATTTATTACCGTAAGCACGGTAGTTATTGGTCGCAATTAAAAACTCCGCTTTCGGATCCGCCGGTTTGCCTTGGTAAGTCAAATTCACTACGCGGTGGGAATTCGGATTGATTAACTTGCACTCGCCGTCGTAACGTGGCGGTTGGGTTAAATCGTATTCATAATTGACACCGTCGATCACATCGAAGTTATAGGTGCGGAAACCTTCCCAATCCAATAACGATTGTGGTTTATCGCTTGCCGGATCGATTTGCTTAAACATCCCCGCACTGCACTCCAACCATTCTTTCAGTTGTTCGCCGCTGACTTTCACCACGACCAAGGTATTCGGATACAAATACAAATCTGCCGCATTACGGAACGTTAACTCGCCTTTGTTCACTTCAGTATAACCTGTCGGATCGTTTTTACGACCGCCCGCTTTAAACGGTGCGCCCGCACTTAAAATTGGCAAGCCAGCCATGGCCGGTACGCTTGGCGCGACTTTTTCTACATAAGCTTTTTGCGCTTGGTTAACAATTTGAATGGTCGGGTCATCTTGCACCAATGCCAAATAACTATACATATTGTCGGTGGCTTTACCAATCGGCTGTGATACGAATTTACGGGTCGCTTCATGAGTTTCTTTTAAAAGTGCGGTCACTTCCGGGTCATTTTCTGCCAACGCCTTTTTATTTTCCCCATCATAAATCGGACGCAATACTGCTTTGCCGTCAGTGACAATCCATTTGCCGTTATGCTCGCTCAATACCAAATCCACGACACTGATATTGTTCGCCCAATAGCCCGCCATACTTTCCGGCACGCCTTTTACGGTGCCTTTGGCAATATCCGCATTTGGTGATTTGGCAAATTCTTTATTCGGGAACAAGCGGTGGGAGTGGCCGAAAATCACCGCGTCAATGTGCGGCACATCGGCAAGATAGAACGCGGAGTTTTCTGCGCCTTCATGATATGGCTCGTCGGATGGGCCGGTATGCGCCAACGCCACGATAATACCCGCGCCTTTTTTCTTCATTTCTGGCACATATTTTTGCGCGCTTTTTACGATGTCGCGCGTTTCCACTTTGCCCGTTAAATTGGCTTTATCCCACACCATAATTTGCGGCGGTACAAAACCGATATAACCGATTTTTAGCTTATGAGACTTGCCTTTATTGTCCACCACTGTTTTTTCCTGAATCACGTAAGGTGTGTAATAAGGCTCCTCAGTTCCCACTTTCACCACGTTGGCGTTCACAATTGGGAACTTCGCCTGTTTGATGGCATCGGCTAAATAATCCAAGCCATAGTTAAACTCGTGATTGCCCAGCGTGCCCACTTCATAATGCATGGCATTCAAGCAATCCACCGCCGGGTTTGATTTGCCTTCTTTATAGCCTACTGCCGCTTGATAATCGGCAATCGGGTTGCCTTGAATCAAATCGCCGTTATCCACCAACACGCTGTTTTTCACTTCAGCGCGGGCTTGACGAATCAAACTTGCCGCACGGGTAAACCCAAATTTCTCTGTCGGTGCGTCTTTGTAATAGTCAAAATCCGTCAAAAAACTGTGAATATCGGTAGTACCGATAATGCGTAAATCTACCTGATTGCCACCTTTGGCAAAAGCCACGCGATGGCAACTGAGCGCCAACACACTGCTCGCGCCGATTTGAATAAAGCGTCTTCTATTCATTATAATTAACTCCTTAATTGGGAAAAACACCGTGTTATTGTAAGGAAATTGGAAAGTTTTTGAAAGGAAAAGTGCGGTTGTTTTTGACGATAATTTGACTCATCAAGACAATAAATCTACCAAAAAAACGACCGCACTTTTTGTCTCTTTGTACAATTAGAAGGTATTACATTTAGCCGGATTACCGCTAGTCAACCCCACTTTAAACCATTGTAAACGCTGCGCTGAAGTGCCATGAGTGAAACTGTCGGGAATCACATAACCCTGACTGCGCTTTTGCAAGCGGTCATCGCCTACCGATTCAGCCGCATTAAAGGCTTTTTCAATATCTCCACTTTCAAACAAACCACTTTTCACCGCTTGTGATGCCCATACGCCGGCATAACAATCCGCCTGTAATTCCAATTTCACTGAAAGCTGATTAGCTTCCGCTCGAGAGGCTCTACTTTGCAGGCGATGCACTTGTGTCAATGTGCCCAATAAATTCTGCACGTGATGTCCCACTTCATGAGCGATAACATAAGCAAAAGCAGATTCGCCAGCTGCGCCAAGTTTATTTTTCATATCGTTATAAAATGACAGATCCAAATAGACTCGTTGATCATTCGGGCAGTAAAATGGTCCCATGGCAGATTGTCCTGTTCCGCAAGCGGTCGAAGTTGCTCTGCTATAGACGGCCATTCGTGGTTCCACATATTGTCTGTTATTTTGGGAAAAGTATGCCGTCCAAACTTCTTCGGTGTCGCCCAGAACCACTTTGGCGAGTTTAAATAATTGCTCTTCTTGCTGTGATTGCAATGGCGAACTTTGTGCCCCCCCCATATCAACCTCGCCGACTAAGCCTGATAAATCCACGCCATAGTAAGCGCCCACTAAAATAATAATCAGACCAAAAATCCCAGTCGGTCTGCCTCCGCCGAAACCTCCTCCGGACGAACGTCTGTCTTCAACATTTGAACTTTCTCTACGACCCTGCCAACGCATAATATTTCCCACCTTTAAGTTAAATTGGCTCTATTCTAATCTATAACTATTTTTTTCGCCTAATATTTTGTTCCTAGATTTATAGGACTGAATTAATTATGTTATAAACTTCCAACGATTAATCGCAAAAGGGGAAAAACTAAAAAAGCAGCGAAGAGTGCCTCGTACAGTTGTGGCTATGTGGAAGATGAACCGGGCGGATAAAAAAAGTGAGCTTAACGCTCACTTTTTTACTACACAAAATATAAATAGACTTTAATTAATTTTGTTTCTGTGCGCCAAATGCTCCTATCCAATCATAGCTCTCATTGGCAAATACTCCTGATATTTCTTTTGCTTGATCGCCATAAAATTTACCCTCTACATTAGCAACACTAGAGATATATGCTGACGGTTGAGGTGTAGCGGCTCCGGTAAAACTATTATTTGGTTGTGTTACCTTAGATTGAGTGAGGTTATTCAGTTACTGACTAGGAGCTGAATTGCCTCCATTTCCACTACTACCGCACTTTTAATCAGTTAATTCATTCTTGACACTTTTAGTGTCCATGCATACCCAATTTTTTCTCCAAATAGTGGATATTGGTACCTCCTTTTTGGAAATTCTCATCTTCGAGGATTAGCTCGTGCAATGGAATATTGGTTTTAATACCGTCAATAATCGTTTCGGCTAGCGCGTGTTGCATACGACAAATAGCTACATCACGGGTGTCACCGTAACTAATGAGCTTAGCAATCATGGAATCATAATGAGGAGGAACGCTATAGCCCGCATAAATATGGGAATCCCAACGCACACCTAATCCACCCAGAGAATGCAAATGTGCAACTTTACTCGGTGAAGGCAAGAAGGTTTTTGGATCTTCCGCATTAATACGACATTCAATCGCGTGACCTTTTACTTTGATATCTTCCTGTTTAAAAGAAATCGGTAAGCCTGCGGCAATACGTAGTTGCTCTTTGACTAAGTCCACGCCGGTAATCATTTCGGTCACAGGATGTTCCACTTGAATACGGGTATTCATTTCAATGAAATAGAACTCGCCGTTTTCATATAAGAATTCGAA
>CAJPST010000170.1 GCA_905373425.1 uncultured Mesocricetibacter sp. | reverse complement strand
CACCATTTACAAAAACTAAAAGCCTTTAAAAATACTTAAGGCTTAGATAACGTTATTGATTGAGACAGGAAACTAAGCCATTTCCTTTTCTCGATCATTTAACGGATAATTTGGTGGTAATTCGGGATTGGCATTTTCCTCATCCGGCGGAACTGTTTCGGGTTGCGGTGTTGGATTTTCCTCCGAACCTTTTTGTTTGTCCAGCAATTGTTCTCTCAATTGAGTAAAATTGCCGTTTGAAGACAACCAAATGGCAACAAATGCATCTGTAAATTCGGCATCAAACTCATATCCTAATATGGTATCATTTAGAACGAAATATCCTTTATCTTTCAAAGCGATATAAGTTAATGTGTCATTAGGTGAGAAATCAGGCAAGATTTTCTGTAGTTCTTCCTGCCATTTTCTGGTATCCGCTTTAGTAATTCGTAATTTATCTATTTCTTTGATCAGTGTAATGGCAAAATTTTTCCCTTCGACCGATTTGGCATATTTAAAAGCTAACATCAACGGACGTTGATCATCTTGATATGCTCCGGTTTCGGTATAAAGCGACAAGGTGTAAACGTGGAACGGCCCCCAGTTATAATCGGCTTTCCCTACACTTAACCATTGGGCGAAAAGTGCGGTTGGAAATAAGCCTAAAATTAATAATAACAGCGGTTTAAGTTTCATTTATTAATCCATTTATCTCACATATCAGTAGAAGCGCTATAGATTATAGCAATAAATAACGAAATGAAATATAAGATTTTTCAGTCAACGGTATGGAGCAGATAAGTCATCCACAAAATAGGCCGGCATATTGACGAAATAGCGTGAAACGGTAGAGAATAAATGTCCCTAGGTAAAAATACTATTTTTTATTGTCATACACGCCATAGACTGAAAGTAAAAAGTGCGGTCGATATTTAATGCATTTTTGTGATATATTTTCGCTCATCTTTTTGCGCTTACCAATGAATTATTTTAATGAAACCCATTTTTCTTGAACTCAGACATTTAAAAACCTTAATTGCCTTGAAACAAACAGGCAGTGTGTCCTCCGCGGCAGCTCGGGTTTATCTCACCCAATCCGCGCTTTCCCATCAAATCAAATTATTGGAAGAACAATACGGTTTACCGTTGTTTGAACGTAAAACCACTCCCCTGCATTTTACGGTGGCAGGAGAGCGTTTGATTCAATTGGCGAATGAAATTTTGCCGAAAGTTATTGAAGCCGAGCGTGATTTATCTCGTCTAAAACAAGGCGAAGCGGGAGAATTACGCATTGCCGTAGAATGCCATACCTGTTTTGATTGGTTAATGCCTGCGATGGATAGCTTTCGTCGCCACTGGCCCTTAGTGGAATTAGATATCGTCTCGGGATTTCATACTGATACCATCGGTTTACTACTAACCCACCGTGCCGATTGGGCGGTAGTTTCCGAAGTGGAGGAAACACCCGGAATTGTTCATAAGCCCTTGTTTTCCTATGAAATGGTCGGCCTTTGTGCGAAAGATCACCCCTTGGCAGCTAAAGAGGTTTGGCAAGCAGAAGATTTTAGTGATCAAACTTGGATCACCTATCCCGTGCCTGACGATATGTTGGATTTATTGCGTAAAGTACTACGCCCCAAAGGTATTAATCCAATACGGCGCACCAGCGAATTAACCATTGCTATGATTCAGTTGGTGGCAAGCAAGCGCGGAATAGCTGCATTGCCATTTTGGGCTGTGAAGCCTTATTTAGATCGCGGCTATGTGGTCGCTCGTAAAATCACCGAACAAGGGTTATACAGCAACCTATACGCTGCTTATCGTGAAACTGATGCCGATAGTGCTTATCTTAAAGATTTTTATGAAACCGTGAAGGAAGAAAGCCTTTCGACCTTACCGGGATTATCTGTTTTAGAATAAAGTGTAATAACATGTCAAAATTGCAATCCGATCGCCCAATCCGCGATGCGGCTAAGGCCGCATTTCCTTATTCTGCACCAATGATTGCTGCATTTTTATTTTTAGGTATGTCTTACGGCGTGTACATGAAAGCCTTGGGCTTTAATGCATGGTATCCGTTTCTTATGGCATCATTGATTTATGCCGGTTCGGTGGAATTTATTGTGGCAGGTTCCTTGGCAGCTGCGTTTGCCCCGCTGCACATCTTACTAATCACCCTAATGGTGAGTGGCAGGCAGATCTTTTACGGCATTTCTATGCTGGAAAAATACGGTGCGCACCTCGGTAAAAAACGTTGGTATTTAATTACCTCACTGGTTGACGAATCCTTCACCTTGAATTATATGGCAAAGATCCCACCACACTTGAATAAAGGCTGGTATATGGTATTTGTCAGTTTATATTTACAGACTTATTGGGTTGCGGGAGCTGTGTTGGGAAACCTGTTTGGAGAGGTTTTACCCTTTGATTTGAAAGGCGTAGAGTTTGCGATGACCGCTTTATTTTTAGTAATTTTCGCCGAAAACTGGATGAAAGAAAAATCCCATGAAAGCTCGTTACTCGGCTTAGGGATCGCATTCACGGCGTTATTATTGGTCGGCAAAGAACATTTTTTAGTGCCAACGTTAATCGGCATTTGGGGCGCATTAACTTTCCGTCGCCCTAAATTAGAAAGCAGAATTGAAAAAGTGGAGTAACCGATGACCTTAACCGAACAGATTATTACCATTGCGATGGGCGTACTTGGCGTGCACTTATGTCGTTTATTACCATTTTGGATCTTTCCTGCCAACCGCCCGATTCCGGAATATATCCGTTATCTCGGCAAAGTATTGCCGGCGGCGATGTTCGGAATGTTAGTGATTTATTGCTATAAAAATATCGACATCTTCAGCGGATATCGAGGCCTTCCGGATTTTATCGCAGGTATTGTCACCTTGACGCTACATTTTTGGAAAAAGAATATGTTTCTGTCTATAGCTGTAGGAACAGGATTATATATGTTTTTAGTGCAGGCTGTATTTGTGTAAAGTGCGGTCGATATTTTAACTGTTTTCTCCGTTTACAAAACAACTGAAAAAATGACCGCACTTTTAAGACCCAGTCCCCACAAACTATCTACCGGAATACCAAATCAACGAATAGCTGAATTTAGTATCACTATTGGGAAGTAGTTTTTCACATTCATGGAACGCCTTAAGAGACGTTCTCAAGAAGCCTATTGTTTTTTCGCACCGAATGAACCCATTACATACAGAACTGAGCCAGTGTGAGTAATAGAGCCATTAAATACGCCACCCAATTCGCTAGCTTGCGGGCCATAGAAGTTTCCGCTCATTTTTACATGATCTTTTTGACCACTAAATGCCGATCCGCTAATACTACCTGATAAGGAAATAGGAATATTGGAAAGGTTAGGCATAAGAGTGCCTTCAATTTTTTTAGCACCAAAGTTTGCATTGAATTGAGACGTACCTAGGGAAGTAACAGCGCTATATCCGCCGCCGCCAATTAGACTTATCAGTGATGAACCTTTATAAGTTGCCTGACCTGATGTCGGCATATCATTAGCCGGGGTGACTTGACCTAGTGCGAAAGCGTATGTTGGTGGTCCATCAGGGTAGCTGGAATAGTCAGCATTGTCGTAAGCGCCAAAGCGCATATATTTAAATTTATTGTTGTCTACAACGGTTGTTCCACCGTCATCAATAGTGACGAAATCTCCATCATAGCCGGGACGGACCAAAGAAATTTGTCTGCCGTCAATAGTAACGCTGTTCAGATTTGAACTGGTGATGTCAATTTTTTTTGCATTACCCCTACCATAAATCTTGTCGATGAAAGCCACGCCTTTATTGATTACGTTTGGTGTAGGAGCATTTGGAGTACTAGGGTTGCTCGGACTAGGGCTACTAGGATTATTCGGCGTACTAGGATTATTCGGTGTACTAGGATTATTCGGTGTACTAGGATTATTCGGTGTACTAGGATTGCTCGGCGTACTAGGATTGCTCGGCGTACTAGGATTGCTCGGCGTACTAGGATTGTTCGGAGTACTTGAATTGCTCGGAGTACTTGGATTGTTCGGAGTACTTGGATTGTTCGGAGTACTTGGATTGTTCGGAGTACTTGGATTGCTCGGAGTACTTGGATTGCTCGGAGTATTTAGGTTACTTAATGAAGGTTTGTTTTCAGTATTGCTGTTGCTGCTACTGCCACCTCCACTGCTACAAGCAACAAGACCAAATAAAGAGA
>CAJPST010000169.1 GCA_905373425.1 uncultured Mesocricetibacter sp. | reverse complement strand
GCCGGAAACTGATTCTCCTGAAGAATTCGTCGCTGAAAGTCAGGTTCTGCAAAAACTGGCGCAATATATTCCGCCACCGATGCGTGAAAAATTCACAGCGGAACGCCCTTTCGACATTCGTACCCAATATATCAACAACCCGTTTCAAGGGGTAACACTGCCGGCAGAACAATACACTTGGGTGAAAGCCAACGGCAATGCACCGCTCAACCTGCCTATACAACAATGTTTGCTAGCCTATTTTTCCGATTTTCACCCGTTGTTAACCGCGCTACACCCTCACGCAAAAGGCTTTATGCAACAAGGCATGAAAGTGGCGACCATCGACCATAGTATTTGGTTCCACCGTCCGTTCGACTTAAATGATTGGTTACTATATGCAATAGAAAGCAATAATGCCTACGCAGCCAGAGGACTATCACGCGGGCAAATTTTTGATCGCCAAGGACGTTTAATCGCTACCACACAACAGGAAGGCTTAATCCGTTATCGCCCCGAAAACGCTTAAAAAATCAACCGCACTTTGCGTGAAGCCATCTGTTATCCAAATATTAATCCGCATAATCCTGAATTAAAACGTTATATGGAAAAATGCCGTTTGAGCAAATATATTTCCGCACTGGATACGGAGAATGATTGGCAAGTGATTCTTTCTCCCGGCGAATTACAACGTGTGGCATTTATCCGTATATTTCTCACCAAACCGGATATGGTCTTCTTAGATGAAACCACTTCGGCATTAGATGAGCCTACGGAACATATGTTATATGCAAAAATGCGCACAAAACTGCCTAACATGATCGTACTCAGTGTCGCTCACCGTTGTACCTTACGGCAGTTTCATAATAAAAATCTGGAATTAGGAAGTGACATATCATTACGGGCTTCGTAAAAGTGCGGTCTATTTTTAACGATACGCCCGTATGCTATTTTATTTTTATCAAATGATTTATTCTATGCTCAACTAATTATAGAATATTGCCTTTATTTACGATTAATACATAGCGGAAAAATAATCCAATGACACAACAAACCTTTATCCTCGGAAAAGATGCTGCGCTTGAAGAGAGCATTGAAAAATTTCAACAAAAATTGACCGCACTTGGGTTTAATATCGAACAGGCATCATGGATTAACCCTGTGCCGAATGTATGGTCGGTGCATATTCGCGATAAAGACTGTCCACAATGCTTTTCCAACGGTAAAGGGGCAAGTCAAAAGGCTGCATTAGCTTCCGCTTTGGGTGAATACTTCGAACGCCTTTCCACCAATTATTTCTTTGCTGATTATTATTTGGGTCAGGAGATTGCCAACGGTGATTTTGTGCATTATCCCAATGAAAAATGGTTCCGCATTGAAGATGAAGACTTGCTCCCCGAAGGTATTTTAGATAATTACTTGCTCAATTATTTCGATCCCGAAGGGGATCTTTCGCCAGCTCAGCTGATCGACTTGCAATCGGGGAATTATCAACGTGGTATCGTGGCAATGCCTTACGTGCGTCAGTCTGATCAGCAAACGGTTTATATTCCGCAAAGTATTATTGCCAATTTGTATGTTTCAAACGGAATGTCAGCGGGCAATACGCAGCATGAGGCGCGTGTCCAAGGTTTATCTGAAGTGTTTGAACGCTATGTAAAAAATAAAATCATCGGCGAAGCTATTAGCCTGCCGCTAATTCCGCAGGCAGTGATTGAACAATATCCAAGCATTAAAGCGTCTATTGAAAAATTGGAAGAAGAAGGCTTCCCGATCTTGGCTTATGATGCCTCTTTAGGCGGAAAATATCCGGTCATTTGTGTAATTTTACTTAATCCGCACAACGGCACTTGTTTTGCATCTTTTGGGGCGCACCCGAATTTTCAAGTGGCGTTTGAACGCACGGTGACGGAATTGTTACAAGGCCGTAGCCTGAAAGATTTGGATGTTTTTGCCCCTCCGTCTTTTAATAATCACGATGTAGCCGATCATGCCAATTTGGAAACCCATTTTATTGATTCCAGCGGTTTAATTTCGTGGGACTTGTTCAAAAAACAATCTGATTATTCCTTTGTGCACTGGAATTTCTCAGGAACTACGCAGGAAGAATACCGTAATCTAATGTCAATTTTTTCTGCTGAAAGTAAAGAAGTGTATATTATGGACTATAATCATTTAGACGTTTACGCTTGCCGAATTATCGTGCCGGGAATGTCAGATATCTACCCTGTTGATGACCTGATTTATGCCAATAACAATATGGGAATGGATTGGCGTGAAATCTTGCTGGATTTGCCAAATTTCCATCATGATAAAGAAACATATCAGGAATTATTAGACGAATTGGATGCACAGGGTATTGATGACGCAACGCGCATACGAGAGTTTATCGGGCTTGTACCGCCTTCGAAATCCGGTTGGGTAACCCTGCGCGTAGGTGAATTAAAAGCGATGTTGTATTTGGCGTTAGGCAATCTTGAAGCCGCATTGGACTGGGCAAGTTGGAGCTATAATATGAATAGCTCGGTGTTTACGCCTGAGCGCGCGAATTATTACCGCTGCCTAATCAGCACGCTTGAGCTGTACTTAGATGAAAACCGAAATCCTGATGAATACCGTTTTGTGTTCGAGAAAATGTATGGTAAAACGACTGCAGATTTTGCTAGAAACGCCGTAGAAGGCGGCAATCCGTTCTACGATTTACTGCCCGGTGATGAAACGCTAAAACAATTCAAGGCACATCAGAACTTACTGGCAGCTTATACAAAACTGCAAAAGGCCAAACGGGAGAACTGGCAATAAGCCTTCTGAATTAAAAAAGTGCGGTTGGTTTTCAGTGAGTTTTAAAAACTCCGCCAAAATCAACCGCACTTTTATAACTGATGATAGCAGATAAGATTACAACGCCGATACGTTTAACGTCGAACCGCCTACAATTCGCACACGCGCGCCTGGAATAAGATTAGATTCGGCTTTTTGCACTACGACAATTTCCTTGCCATCATCTTTCTTGATTACCATTTCTAATGCATTGACCTGACTGGCTTTTTCTTCAATTTTGCTACCAATCACCGCACCGGCTACTGCACCGATTGCCGAAGCAATCGCTTGCCCCGAACCGCCTCCGACATTTGAACCGGCAATACCGCCGATAACGCCGCCGCCAATGCTGCCAATTACGCCTTGATTATCAGCCTGACGGGTAGAAACAATAGTTCCGTAGCTGATAGAACGAGCCTCTTTCGCTTGATCTGCGGTATACACGCTACCGCTTAATTCGTCCGTATTGGCACAGCCAACCAGACCTAAACTGAGTAACACGCTTAATGCTAATGTTATTCTTTTCATTGATTAACCTCAATAATTTGCTTGATATTATATGGATGAACTTTAATGCAAGTATGATTTTGTTGTTTATCAACAAAACTGACTGCAATTGACGGGTTAAGTAATTTTTCACCGTCAGCTTTAGGTTCATCCACTTTGACTTTTAAATGTGTTAATTGGTTCAATTGAAACTGTTTTTTTATTCTTTCACACCAATCCGCCACAGATTCCTGTGGCAAAAACGGTATCACAATTTCAATATGTTCCCAACCTTCCCTTGGATAAATTTTATCTTTCGGATAAGGCAATTCGACAATCGACACTTTTTGTCCTAAAAAGGTGATAGGTTGTTCCAATTCAACTAAATAAATTACCCTACCGTTAATCAGATTGTCGCTTACAATTCTCCCCTTCTTTACAAACAGGTCTAAATAACTTTTCGCTGTTTTACAATGATTTACCCTTACAGCCATATGATCAATTTCATAATCTGTTAGAATAAGTGCCATCTCAGAAGCAAGTGAAAGAATTTTTTTTTCAAAGTCTGCTATGACGGAAAAATCAAAAAGTGCGGTTGGATTTTCAGTTAAAATCGGTTGTTCTTGCATTTTCTTCACCATAACGCTTTATAACTTGGAAAAATCAAGTATGATAGCGGATTATTTTTGAAAATCAAAATTTATAGGTGAAAACAATGAATATTCAATCCATTTTATCCGACAAAATTAAGCAGGCGATGATTGCAGCAGGGGCAGATGAACAATGCGAGCCGCTGGTACGTCAATCGGGTAAAGCACAATTTGGTGATTACCAGGCAAACGGCATTATGGGGGCAGCCAAGAAATTAAGTTTAAACCCGCGTGAGTTTGCCCAAAAAGTTGTAGATAAACTTGAATTGAATGAAATCGCAAAGAAAGTTGATATTGCAGGCCCCGGTTTC
>CAJPST010000168.1 GCA_905373425.1 uncultured Mesocricetibacter sp. | reverse complement strand
TCCTCATACATTTGAAATGAAGCAGTAACATGACAAATAGGCTGATTGTGCTGAATAGCTTTTACTCTTAATGCCGTGAAACTACGACCTTCACGCAGTGTTTCTACATCGTAAATAATCGGATTTAGGCTGTCGCCAGGCGAGAGAAAATAGGCATGGCAGGAATGCAAAATGCGATCTTGCGGTGCAACTTGAATGGCGGCGGAAAGCGCTTGTGCCACTACTTGTCCGCCGAATACTTGTGGTAGGCCAAGATCCTGATTTTGCCCTCGGAACAAAAAGTCATCCAATCGTTCCAGTTTGAGTAATTTGATTAAATCGTTTAATACTTGAGACATCTTGTTTTCCTAAAATGATTAAAAAAATGACCGCACTTTTTGTCGTTTCGATGTAAAACATTTGCAATCGGGCAGGGCTTGTTGCATAATAGCCCACCTTAGCCGTTCGGTCTGATTTGAACTGTCGTTCGGTTAATCCAATGGAAACCTTCTCGGTTCCTCGCAATGGTGTCCGGTTTACCCGGTCAGGTTCGGAAGAAAGCAGCCAAAGTCGGAATTTCTGTGTGCCGAGATCAAGCCGGGGAGGTTTCCACCCAATTTCTCTTTATTACCCGTTATTATTTCTTTTCCAATTTTGCCAATAAAATTTCATCTGTTTGTTTTTGCAGGTTGATCATTCGATAAACCAGTAAGAAAGCCGCAGTCGTTAGACTGGCAACAAAACCTATCCAAAAGCCTTGCGCGCCCAAATGTGGCACGATGAAATCCGTCATTGCCAACGTATAACCAAGTGGCATACCGATAATCCAATAGCAAAATAACGTGATGAATAAAATTGCCTGAGTATCCTTATATCCACGCAGCACACCGGAGGATATCACTTGCACGGTATCGGAAAACTGATAAAGCGCCGCCAAAATCAACAAACTTCCCGCCATGGCGATAACATCGGCATTTTTTACGAAAATCATCGCGATTTGTTCACGCAGTAAAATTGTTAGCAATGCGGTGAATAAAGTTAGGTTTAGACCGACGATTAACGCGGCATAAGAAACCTGTTTGGCTTTATTCGGCGCTTTTTCGCCTAAATATTGACCGACTAAAATGGTTGCAGCCATCCCTAATGACATCGGCAACATAAAAATAAATGAGCTGGTATTCAGGGTGATTTGGTGGCTTGCTACGACGTCGGCTCCTAGCGGAGAAAGAAACAGTGAAGTCAAAGCAAATAAAGCCACTTCACAACAAAGCGCGATAGCAATTGGAAAACCGAGCTTTAGCAATTTAGTTAATGTGGCGAAATTCGGTCTTTCAATAATTTTTTCAAACACTTTTAAATCGCGTTGATTGCGTGCTCTTTTGCTATATAGGATCATCATCAGGCACATTGCCCAGTTGACAATCGCAGTAGCAATTCCACAACCAACCGCTCCGAAAGCCGGCATTCCGAATTTGCCGTAAATCAAAATATAATTAAGCGGGATATTTAACATTAAACCGAATGAGGTGATAATCATCGCAGGTTTGGTTGTGGCGATACCATCACTTAAACAGCGGAAATTAATCATTAATAAGTAAGCGGGTAAGCCGAATAACATTGCTCGCAGATAACGAATAGTAATATCTGCCAGTTTGGCTTCCATATCCATTGACAAAATCACAATATCGCTGTGGTAAATCAATAAGCCGAGCGGGATACAACAACCGGCGACAATCCATAGCCCCTGACGAATTTGATGGGCGATACGATCACGTTTACCGGAGCCGTTTAAATAAGAAATCGTCGGTGGTAATGCCAGCAGTAAGCCATGTCCGAATAATACCAAAGGAAACCAAATCGATGCGCCGACTGAAATCGCCGCCATATCTGCCGCACTGACTCGTCCTGCCATAATAGTATCGACTAAACCCATTGAATTTTGCGCTACTTGAGCAAGAAGAATCGGCAGTGCAATAGCGATTAATTTTTTGGCTTGTTCGTGATATGCTTCCCAACGGATAAAAATTTTCATAATAACAACGTTTATTTTACAATAGTGCCTGTTCAGGCTAAAAAAGAGAGAAAATGTAATGTTTACAGGTATAGTGCAGGGAATTGCACCCATTCATTCCGTGGTTGAAAAGACAAATTTTAAAACACATGTGATTAAAATGCCACAGGAATTACTGACGGATTTAGAAATCGGTGCGTCAGTGGCACATAACGGCGTTTGTTTAACGGTGACTAAAATTGATAAGGATTTAGTCAGTTTCGATTTAATGACGGAAACTCTACGCGTTACTAATTTGGGCAGTTTACGCGAGGGCGATTATGTCAATATCGAGCGCGCGATGCGTATGGGAACAGAGATCGGAGGACATATTCTGTCGGGGCATATTTATTGCACTGCAAAAGTAGCACAAATAATACCGTCTGAAAATAATCTGCAAATTCGTTTTGAATTACCGCAAACGGACGTGATGAAATACATTTTGCATAAAGGGTTTATCGCGGTGGATGGCATCAGCTTAACTGTCGGTGAAGTGAAAGGGCGGCAGTTCAGCGTGAATTTAATTCCTGAAACTTTACAGCGCACCTTAATTGGTCAACGTCGTGTCGGAGATTTAGTTAATATTGAAATCGATCCGCAAACACAAGCGGTTGTGGATGCGGTAGAACGATATCTTACGGCAAGAAATGTTGAATAAAAGGACAAGAAGATTGTGAATAAAACAGAGGCAAAACGGCGAATGAAAAAAACAGGCAAAATTCTGACCGCACTTTTGGCACTATTTGCATTGAATGTGTCGGCGCATCCTCACGCGTTTATCAGTATGAAAACTAAATTGTTGGTGCAGGATAATCACTTGATGGGTTTTTCCACCAAGTGGCTATTAGATGAGCCGAGTTCTGCAACGATTCTTTATGATCTGAAAATTTCGGAAAAAGATCCCAAAGCGAAACAAAAACTTATTGATGAAATAATGGGCAATGTAGTGTCGGAGCATTATTTTAGTTATCTTTACGATAAACAAGGTAATAAAATTAAATATAGTGCCAAGCCGTTGAATTACGGTTTGAAAGCCATTGGTTCACATGTGATGTATTACTTTGATTTTATGCTGTCTAAACCGCAATTGCTGAAAGATAACCGCTTTGTGTTGGAAACCTATGATCCTAGTTATTATGTAGCGATGACTTATGATAATAAAAACGCAGTGGATTTTTCAGCTATTTCTGCCGATTGTCAGGGTGAGATGTTAGATCCTAATGTAGATGATAAAACCCGCCAATATGCGGCTTCACTGGATAAATCCCAGCGTGAGGCGGATTTCTCGCTTGGTGCGCAATTTGCACAAAAAGTGATATTGCAATGCAAATAAAAAAATTAAGCTTAGTCCTTTTGTTCTGCCTGCTTGTTGCAGCGATTGTTTTTTTATTTCCTTGGCTGTTTAAGCAAGTAGTGGTGTGGCAGCGGGATTTTAATGAACTGCTGTCGAGCTTGTTGCATCAAGTCAATCAGGATCCTATTTATGCGGGCAGTAGCCTGATTTTGATCAGTTTTTTATACGGTGTGTTCCACGCGCTCGGACCGGGACATGGTAAATTCATTATTACCGGTTATCTTTCAACCCACCAATCGAAGCTTTCGGCGAGTATGAAATTAACGTTTCTTTCGTCATTGATGCAGGGTGTTGTGGCAGTGAGTGCAACTTCAGTGGTTGTAGTGGCACTTAATCTTTCTTCGGCATATTTCAGCATGAGTCAGCTTTGGCTGGAGCGGGGCGCATTCGGATTGATTTTATTGCTCGGGGTGCAATGGTGTTATCAAAGTTTGAAAAAACTATACCGACAGCAAAATCAGCCGGCTATGCCCGAAATTCAACGTGCAAAATTTGTTTCTGCTTCATCTACAATCGGGCAAAGTGCGGTAAAAAATATTGCCGTTTTCCAACATCATCAACACGATGAACATTGCGGTTGCGGGCATCAGCATATTCCTGCACAAGAACAATTGGAACGTGCCAACGACTTAAAATCACAAATTTTAGTTATCCTCAGCATCGGAATGCGCCCTTGTACGGGAGCGATCTTTGTATTGTTTTTAGCGTATATGCTGGATCTTTATTACTGGGGGATTCTTGCCACAATGGCAATGTCGCTCGGCACTGGGATGATGTTGTCAGGGTTCGCACTATTGGTGCTTTACGCCCGCCAAACTGCCGTTAAGGTAGGTAAATGGTATCTTTCGCCAAAGCTTAAAATGAATTTTAGCGCGTTGGTTAAGCTGATCTTCGGTATT
>CAJPST010000167.1 GCA_905373425.1 uncultured Mesocricetibacter sp. | reverse complement strand
TTCTATCGCTTACGGCATCGCAGCAGCAATGAAACGTGAAGGCGCGGAATTGGCATTCACTTATTTAAACGATAAATTACAGGCACGTGTAGAAGAATTTGCGCAAGAATTCGGTTCCGATATTGTATTACCGTTAGATGTGGCAACCGATGAAAGTATTCAACACTGCTTCGCTGAATTGGGCAAACGTTGGGAAAAATTCGACGGTTTCGTGCATGCTATCGCTTTTGCACCAGGTGATCAATTAGACGGAGATTATGTTAACGCAGCTACCCGCGAAGGTTATCGTATCGCCCATGATATTAGCGCTTACAGTTTTGTAGCAATGGCTCAGGCGGCACGTCCGTTATTAAATCCAAATGCGGCATTACTCACTTTAAGTTACCTAGGGGCAGAACGCGCAATTCCTAATTACAATGTCATGTGCTTGGCAAAAGCCTCCCTTGAAGCGGCTACTCGTGTAATGGCGGCAGATTTAGGTAAAGACGGCATCCGCGTCAATGCTATTTCTGCAGGACCAATCCGTACGCTTGCGGCATCCGGCATTAAAAACTTCAAAAAAATGCTGGCTGCTTTTGAAAAAACCGCAGCTCTACGTCGTACCGTAACAATTGATGATGTCGGTAATTCTGCTGCATTCCTATGTTCCGACTTAGCCTCAGGAATTACCGGCGAAATCGTTCATGTTGATGCCGGTTTTAGCGTTATGGCTATGGGCGAATTAGGCGAAGAATAATTTTTTATTATATTTCTCCCCCTCTCTTTTCCAAAGAGGGGGAATTTTTATTTTTTTAAGATGACAAATATGTTTCAAAACAACCCATTACTCTCTCAATTAAAACAACAATTACACGCTGCCAAACCCCAAGTTGAAGGCATAGTGAAAGGCACCAATAAAGCTTACGGTTTTCTTGAGTGCGATAAAGAAAGTTATTTTATTGCCCCACCCGAAATGAAAAAAGTTATGCACGGCGATCGCATTAAAGCCGTGATTGAAACTGTTGATGATAAGAAACAGGCCGTTCCTGATGAACTTCTTGAACCAATGCTAACGCGCTTTATCGGCAAAGTGCGGTTTAATAAAGACAATAAATTGCAAGTGTTGGTTGATCACCCTAATATTAATCAGCCGATCGGCGCCAATCAATCAAAAAGTGTAAAAGAACAATTACAAGAGGGAGATTGGGTGGTCGCAACATTGAAAACACACCCTCTACGTGATGATCGTTTTTTCTTTGCGCAAATAAATGAATTTGTCTGTCGAGCGGACGACCAATTTGCACCTTGGTGGGTTACCCTCGCCCGTCATGAGCAATCTCGCTATCCTGTGCAAGGCGCAGAAAACTATCCAATGCTTGATCAAAAAACACGTGAAAATCTGACCGCACTTTATTTTGTTACTATCGATAGCGAAAGCACTCAAGATATGGATGATGCATTATATATCGAACCGATTGAACAAAATGGAGTTCAGATCGGCTGGAAATTAGCAGTGGCTATCGCCGATCCGACTGCTTATATTGCATTAGATAGTCAAATCGAAAAGGATGCTCGTCAACGTTGCTTTACCAACTACCTGCCGGGCTTTAACATTCCGATGTTACCACGCGAGCTGTCGGATGATATTTGTTCACTTAAACCGAATGAAACCCGCCCGGCATTAGTTTGTTATATTGAAACGGATTTACAGGGCGAAATCACCGCTAAACCACATTTTGTATCCGCTAACGTGGAATCAAAAGCCAAACTGGCATACAACAAAGTATCTGATTATTTAGAGCAAAAAGAAAATGCTTGGCAGCCAGAAAACAGCGAGATTGCACAACAAATTAACTGGTTACATCAGTTTACTCTGGCTCGAATTCAATGGCGTAAAACCCATTCATTACTATTCAAAGAAAAACCCGATTACAGCTTTGTATTGGCAGATAACGGTAAGGTATTAGAAATCAAAGCCGAATATCGTCGCATTGCCAATCAAATTGTAGAAGAATCCATGATTGTCGCAAATATCTGCGCCGCCCGCTATTTACATGAGAATGCTCAAACGGGAATTTTCAACACACATTATGGATTTGATAAAAAATTTCTGTCGAACGCTCACAATTTTTTACTGGCAAACTTAGCAAACGAACAAAATCATGCCGAACTGGAACAACGTTATTCCATCGAAAATCTCGCAACATTAGAAGGGTATTGCCAAATGCGTCATGATATTGAACCGTTTGAGGGAGATTACCTGGAATTTCGTCTACGTCGTTTCCTCACCTTTGCAGAATTCAAGGCAGAAATTGCACCGCATTTCGGTTTAGGACTACCTGGTTACGCTACTTGGACGTCGCCAATTCGTAAATACTCGGATATGGTCAACCATCGGTTGCTCAAAGCTTGTATTTATCATGAAAACTACGAGAAACCGACCGACGATGTGTTGATGCGCTTGCAGGAAGCACGTAAACAAAACAGAATGGTAGAACGTGACATTGCCGATTGGCTGTATTGCCGTTATTTGGCGGACAAAGTGGAAAGCAAGCCACAATTCAGCGCGGAAGTTCAGGATGTTACGCGCGGCGGTCTGCGCGTACAGTTGCTGGCAAACGGTGCAAGCGTGTTTATTCCTACCTCCACAATTCACGACAACAAAGATGAATTAGCCGTTAACAGCGATGAAATTGCACTTTATATCAAGGGTGAACGTCGATATAAAATCGGTGATATAGTCAATGTACAGCTAACGGAAGTAAAAGAAGAAACCCGCAGCTTAATTGGGAATCTGATTTAGTCAAAGTTAAAATACAAAAAGTGCGGTTTATTTTTTCTTGTTTTATATCATTTAAAACAGTGGAAAAATAAACCGCGCTTTTACTTCTATCGAGCTTTCTTGGTAATATTTCAGCCGCCGGCTAACTTGACTCTAAAGCCTTTCTGCTCTAAAAGTTGTTTAAGCAGTTCACGTTTTTCGCCTTGAATCTCTATGAGCCCATTTTTCACCGAGCCTCCACAACCGCAACGTTTTTTTAATTCGGCTGCCAGTTTCTTTAGCTTATCATCGTTTAACTCCAAACCGCTAATCACACACACACCACTGCCTTTACGTCCGCTTATTTGGCGTTGAATGCGTACAATGCCATCTCCTTTCGGAGCCTCGGCTTGGACTTTTTCCGCCTGAATTCTACCACTTTCGGTGGAGTATACTAAAATAGTATTACTCATTATTCGACCAAATTTGCAATTGATTGATTAATAACGCGTAATTCTTCCGCTGGATTTGCCGCTTGTGTAATCGGGCGTCCTATAACCAAATAATCGGAACCGGAACGAATTGCAGCAGCCGGAGTCATTACCCTACGTTGATCTCCGAATTCGCTACCTACCGGTCGTATCCCCGGGGTAATTAGTTTGAAATTTGCCCCTAGATTTTTACGCAAAATTTCCACTTCCTGCGGAGAACATACGACACCGTCCAACCCTGCACGCTGGGTTAAATGCGCTAATCGAATAACCTGTTCCATTGGTGACGCATTAATACCTATTTGTAGTAAATCCAAATCTTCCATACTGGTTAACACAGTTACGCCAATCAATATCGGCGCATCTTTGCCATAGGGTTCAAGGATTTTCTTTGCTTCCTCCATCATGCGCAACCCACCGCTGGCATGCAAATCTACCATCCAGACACCAAGATCTGCTGCAGAACGCACCGCTCTTGCTACTGTATTTGGAATATCATGAAATTTAAGATCAAGAAAAACATCAAATTTACGATTATGTAGTTGTTTAACAAAATTGGTTCCAAGTGTAGTAAACATCTCTTTACCCACTTTCAGGCGACATAAACTCGGTTCGAGCTGATCAACCAATCCTAAGGCTTCTTTTTCTGTCTCATAATCCAGAGCAACAATAACTTTGTTATTCATTCAACCCTCCTCTATCAATTTGATTTTACTAAGACTCAATTCCGCGTATCGGTTTAACTTTTTCCCATTGACGACAAGATGGACAACACCACATTAATTTATGGCTTTGATAACCGCAATTCACACAACGATAATCAAACCCTTGCTTAATCCGCTCACCTACCAATTTATGTAGCAGAACCAAGCTGTCTTTTCCACGCCCTTCTTCCGCATCATCAATTTGATATTCAATAAAACGATGGAATAAAAACATACTGGGATTATGATTAAGTTGTTGATATACTTTCCCCTGCGCTGCCGAACGGCCGTCTTTTTCCGCAATTAAATCTGCCAAAGCTAATTCAACACTACTGTTACGAATTTCCTGAGTGAC
>CAJPST010000166.1 GCA_905373425.1 uncultured Mesocricetibacter sp. | reverse complement strand
TTTTGCAATAGCTTCACGTTCAGGGTGATTTTGGAATAAATAGCCTGCGTCAATAAAAGCGATATTTTCAGCCGCCATTGCAAAAGAAGATGTTAATGCCAACGCTAAAGAAAGTGCGGTCATTTTTGCTGTAATTTTTTTCATTGTATGTTTTTCCTTTAATAACTATTGTTTGTATATTGATTTCATCTCTGCCCAACAGAGATTGCTCTCTATTGGACTCTTTAGTGTTAAATCAGTTCAATTCCGGCATTAAAATGTGCCACCAATACTAAATTGGAACTGTTCGACCTCGTCACCGTCATATTTTTTGAGCGGTTTTGCATAAGAGAATACCAATGGTCCAATTGGTGATTGCCATTGGAAACCAACCCCTACAGAAGTTCTGATACGGCTTGGGTCGCTGTAATTAGGTAAATTCGGGAATTTTTCTCGGTCTTCCGCGTCCCAACGGGTATTCCATACGCTAGCTGCATCAAAGAAGATAGAGGTACGCACAGAATTTTGATTTTTATCTGCCACAAACGGGGTCGGTACAATTAGTTCAAGACCAGCTAATGCCATGGCGTTACCACCAACTACATCATTGCTATGAACATATTTTTGCCCGTTTGTTGTTTGACGGATATAAATCGCATTTTGCCCTACCGCACCTGATGCAAAACCACGCAATGTTCCAATACCACCTGCGCTATAATTACGATAGAATGGCAAACGTTTATCGTTAAAGCCATCGGCAAAAGACACCCCCGTTTTAGCGCTAACAACCCAGGTTTGATCACGATTTAACGGATAGTAGCCTTGAATGTCGGCACTCAAGCTATAATATTTGTTATCAGAGCCAGGAATAGTCACTGAGCTACCTAGGCCTGCTTTTATCCCTTTGGTCGGGAAATAACCGCGGTTCAAACTGTTATAAGTCCAACCGGTTTTAAAGGTGAAATCATGTGCTTTAAATGTGCCACCGGTAAAATTCATTGAATCAAAATATTTTTGACGAGAATATTCAGGTGTTACATTCTTAATTTTATTATAAATATAACCTAATCCCGCATAGAATGCATTATTTTCATTTACAGGGAAACCTAAGGTTACGTCAGTACCGTAAGTAGTACGCTCATAAGTTGCTGCATTATCATCATCAGAGTTGTCATAATCTTCATAGAATACATTACCACTTAAACTCACGCCGTCTTTGGTGAAGTACGGTTCGGTGTAACCCAAGTTGACCGAGGTCGTATAGTCGTTACGCGTTCCCGCTAAGCTGATGGAAGAGCCCATTCCCAAAAAATTGTCTTGCTTCACGCTAGCTTGATAACTGAAACCGCTCTCCGTGCCGTAGCCAATACCAAAGTTGATACTTCCCGTATTACGTTCTTTCACCTTGTAAATAACATCAAGCTGATCATCTGTTCCTTTCACTTCTTCAGTGCGAGTTTCTACGGTTTCAAAAAATCCCGTCCGATCCAACCGCACTTTGCCCAATTCGACTAACTGAGAAGATAACCAAGCCCCTTCTTGTTGACGCATTTCCTGACGTAATGTGCTGTCAGCACTAACAGTATTCCCTTCAAAACGAATATTGCGTACTGTAAAACGTCTGCCAGCCTCAACCACATAAGTTACATTGATAGTTTTATTTTCATCATCAAATTCAGGATGGATATTTACTTGCGCACCGGCATATCCTTGTTCACCCAATTTTGCTTTAATGTCTTCTTCTACCGCTTTCAGATCACTACGACGAAACTTATCGTTTACTTGAATTTGTTGCAATAACGGCGTAAGTTCATTTGACATTCCACCGACATCACCTATGATACGTACGCTTTTGATAGTGTAAACTTCATCTTCCTTAACAGCAATTTTTACACGCGCTTCGCTTTTCTCATCATTTAATTGTACATCAGTGGAAGTAATTTCAAATTTGGCATAACCGCGGTTAAAATAATAATCACGAATAGCTTCTAAATCTTTTTCAAACTGTGTATTTTCAAATTTATTGCCAAAGAGTTTCCACCAAGCATCCGGTTGCAATTCCATTTGTTCTTGCAATTTACTGCTACTGAACGCCTGATTACCTTCGAATTTTACTTCTTTTAATAAAGCGATATCGTTTTCTTTAATTTGCAGTTTCACTTCCGCGCCATTATTCGGCAAAGTATTCACAATGGCTTCAACTTTGGCATTATAACGCCCGGTGCTGTGATAATGTTCCTCAAGGCTTTTACGAAATGATTCCAATTTTTCGCGATTTAAAACCGAACCAACTTTAAAACCATTAGCTTCCAAATTTTGCTTTAATGCCTCATCAGGCACAGAACTATTACCATCAAGTGTCACTTCAGTAATAATCGGCTGTTGTTTTACCGAGATAACTAAAATATCACCTTCGCGGCTCGCTTTTACATCATCGTAACCGCGTAAAAATAAAGTTCTTACCACATTTGCAATATCTTGATCGGTCGCGCGTTTGCCAACTTGTACCGGCAGCCCGGCTAATACTTTTCCTTCGGCACCCGATTGCACACCGTCAACACGAATATCCTGCACCACAAACGGCGCTGCAAGAACACCGGTTGAACCAAATAATAAACTAGCAATTAAGAGTTTTTTCATCATTATTATCCTAAATGAAGATTAATAAATTATAAACGGGTAAAATCATTAAACAACGCAAACAATGTCAACATCAATAACAACGTTGCGCCAATTCGATAACTAACCTCTTGAATCTTTTCAGAAAGCGGTTTACGCATAATTCCTTCTGCAGCAAGAAATACTAGATGACCGCCATCTAACACCGGCAACGGAAATAAATTCATAATCCCTAAATTGACACTGATTAATGCCATAAAACTTAAATAATACACCAAGCCGATTTGAGATGATACGCCAGCACCTTTAGCAATAGAAATCGGCCCGCTCAAATTAGTTAAAGACAAATCCCCGGTAAGCAGCTTACCGATGACTTTCACCGTCACCCAAACCAGTTGAAAGGTCTTTTCTACACCTTTTTGCAAAGCTTCAAGCATATCATATTTTAATTCGGTGCGGTACTTTTCGGCAACCTCATGGAAAGTCGGCGCAATACCTACAAACCATTTATCTTTATCATTCAATTCCGGTTTTAATTCCAGCGGAAAAGTTTGCCCTTCACGTTCAATAACCAGCTTTAACACATCACCTTTTTGTATATTCGTAACAAACGTTTCCCATTCAATGGGTTCACCTTCGGATGTGAAAACTCGATCTCCGATTTGTAATCCAGCCTTTTGTGCCGGGGAGTTTTCGATAAGCTTGGAAATTTTCATTTCGACTATGCCGCCAACAGGCTTAATTCCTAATGAACCAAATGCACTTTCTTTTTCCGGATTAAACCTCCAACCGCTTAAATTTAAGGTTTTAACCTGCTGAACATTATCTTCAAAATTTTTCATCGTCAGAGTGACTTGCGCACTGCCAATTTTGGTTGCCAATTGTAAATTAATACTTTCCCAGTCAGGAGTTACCTCCCCATCAACCGCGATAATTTGCATATTCGACTGGATTTGCGCCTGGGCAGCGATAGAATTCGGTTGAACTTCGGCAATAACAGGTTTGACACTCGGAATGCCCACAAGATAAATAACCCAGTAAGCAAAAATCGCAAACAAAAAATTAGCAAGAGGACCCGCAATAATAATAAACGCGCGTTGTAGCACAGTTTTACTATTAAATGCCTGTGATTTAAGTTCTGGCGGCACAGTTTCATTACGCTCATCTAGCATTTTGACATAACCGCCCAACGGAATCATCGACACTGCAAATTCCGTTTCGTACTTGTCTTTGCGTGACCACAAAACCTTGCCAAAACCGATTGAAAAACGGTGAATTTTCACACCGCACTTGCGCGCAGCCCAGAAATGGCCGTATTCGTGTACAAAAACCAGCACACCAATAACAACAATAAAAGAGGCCAATGACCATAAAAATGACATGACTCAGTCCTATAAAATAAAAAAGTAAAAATAGGCAAAAAATGGTACTGCCGCAGTTAGGCTGTCAATGCGATCCAAAATTCCACCGTGTCCCGGAATTAGGTTACTGCTGTCTTTAATTCCACTTTCACGTTTAAACATACTTTCGGTTAAATCGCCTAAAACCGAAATAGCAACGGTCGCTACGGATAGTACCACGAACGATGAGGCTGAAGCGGTACCAATTAACGAATCTTTAGACAATTGTAAGAAAACAAACGCAAAGATACAGGCGGTAATTAAACCACCTACTACCCCCTCCCAACTTTTTCCGGGTGACACTTTAGGAG
>CAJPST010000165.1 GCA_905373425.1 uncultured Mesocricetibacter sp. | reverse complement strand
GATACCCGCCGCAATTAACGGCCCAACAGGAATGCCGCCTAAAAACGACACTCCGATAATGGTGCCGATTAATAATCCTGTAATCAGTACAGGTTGAGTTCCCAGCAAGCCTACGCCACGCCCACCAAACCACGCGACAAGGATACCGATTGCAATTGCCAATAACATTTTCCAATTCAATAATGCAACAAAGCCCGGTAACTGTATTTTCCCTGAAATAATCGGAGCCAATACGCCGACGGTAAGAATGATAATTCCGAGGTTCAAACCGTACTTTTCCATATAAGGCAAATATTTAGCCAAGAAAGTTTGCTGCATCAATAACAACACGGTGGCAGAAATAGTGATGGAACTGTTGTTTCCGATAACTCCCAAAAAAATTAACACAACAAGAAAAATGGCAATGGGATTAAATTGTAGTGACATTTTAGCTCCTTATTGGCACACCAAAGTGCGGTCGTTTTTTGGTTTGTTTTAATGTGGCGATTATAGCAAATTCTTATTCACCACGTTTTTTTATTTTAATTCAATATTAAAATCGGTAGTATGAATACTATGATAACAAATCATTTCAAGACATTATGGAAATCGCCCTACTCCTTGCTAGCAAAATTACCGAATTAATCCTTGTGGTATTAATGGGATATGCCTTGGTGAAATTCAAACTGCTAAACTCAAAAGACAGCTATCCTCTGTCGATAATCGGGTTATACATTATTAGCCCGGCGGTTATGATCAATGCATTTCAGATCGATTACAGTCCACAACTTCTACGTGGCTTATTACTTTCGGTGGGGATGGCAGTGTTTCTACATATTCTGCTGATTGGCACGGGGGCTTTAGTAAAACATCTGTTTAAATTGGATCCCATTGAGCATGCAGCTTCAATTTATTCCAATTCGGGTAATTTAATTATTCCGTTAGTGGTCGCCTTATTCGGTCCACAGTGGGTGATTTATGCCACCTGCTTTATTGTGGTACAAGTATTTTTATTCTGGACGCATTGCAGAATATTACTGTGTGGGGAAGGCAATTTATCTCTGAAAACTATTTTTACCAATGTCAACATTCTGTCGATTGTCATCGGTGTTTCACTGTTTGCACTACAAATTAAACTGCCCACCATGCTCACCAACACGTTATCAACGGTTGGTTCCTTTATCGGACCAAATGCAATGCTAATTGCCGGCATGCTGATTGCATCAATTCCATTACGCTCATTGTTTTCATCCAAACGAATCTACCTAGTCAGCGCCTTGCGTTTGCTCTTAATTCCATTATGTTTAATGGCGGTTATCAAACTGTGCGGCTTTAGCAAATGGGTGGAAAATGGCGAAACTATTGTAATGATCAGTTTTCTCGCAACGATCAGCCCTGCGGCCGCTACCGTAACGCAAATAGCACTGGTTTTCGGAAAAAACGCCAGTAAAGCCAGTTCAATTTATGGTGTAACAACTCTGCTATGCGTATTTACCATGCCCTTGATTATTGCGCTGTATCAACTGATTTAGTTTCCTTTGATTTGCGGGATAAATCTTTACTGTAAACCGTTTCTGTCGGATTTTTCAGATTATAGCCCTCAATGCTATCGTGTATATATATCGGCTTCATATACTGAAACAATGGCAGTACAATTTTTTCACGCTGAGCCAGTTCGATAATCTGATGATAAAGTGCAGTACGTTCTTGCTCTGAAATCTTTATCGACAAGGTTTGCTCTAACAATTCATCCAGCTTTTCGTTCGCGAATCCGCTTTTATTGTCGGGGCTTTTGCTATGTAGCAGACTTAAAAAAGCCGTCGGCTCATTATAGTCGGCGCACCATCCCGAACGAATCAGCTGAAAATCACCTTTTGCGCGTTTTTCCAATAAGTCTTTGTATGGCAAAGGTTCTTGCTGAATTCGGATTAGATCCGATTGTGTCCAAGCGCGAATCAATTGCTCTGCTACTATCGGATGAATCCCTGCATTATCATAGCTCATACGTAATACCAGCGGATTTTTTTCCGTCACACCCGTTTGTTGTAATAGCTGTTCCACCAACGTCGGTTTCCATTCGCGTTCTTGTTCAAACTGCATATTTTGCGGCATAAAATTTACTGAATTAGGCGCTAACGTTTTATCCTCCGGGATAATTCCACGCGGCGAAATCATCGAAACTAATGCAGTTCTGATCGCACTTTGTTTTAACAGTGGATCGTTAAAATTAAATTCATAAAAATAAGTACAAAGCTGTGGAAAGTATTGGGTTTTATCGTTCTGCTGTAACGGTTTTTCTATCCAATCAAACTGTTCGGGTAATTGATTCGGTTGAATCTTCTGATAAAGCACTTGTTCAAAACTAACTTCATCTTTATTACGGTAAAAAGGGTTCTTTTCTAATTTCACTTGTTCCGATGAAACTTCCAAAACCTTATACGCACCATTACCGATAAAGGTTTCATCTTTTTTATGCTGTGGCAACAATGCACTGTGTACTAACATTTGCGGCAAATACGGTGTTGCCTTATCTAACGAGAGTTGCAAATTATAATTATCTATCGCACGAATACCAAGTTGCTCCACCGGTAATTTTTGTGCCAGCACGGCTTCTGCATTATTCAAATTTAAATAGGCAAAATATTGTTTTAATGGGCTGTCTGACAAAATCAGAGCTTGCCAACTACGCACAAAATCCTGAGCTAATAACGGCTCGCCGTTTGACCATTGCAAATCATGACGTAATGTAAACGTCCAGATCTTGTTATCTGTGGTCTGCCATTTTTCCGCTGCTGCCGGAATAACATTACCTTGCGTATCATAAATAACCAAACCTTCTAATAAATCCTGTAATAAAGGCGTTTGCTCATGCTCAGTAATATCGGCAATATTCCATTTAAAATCGGTGTAAACGCCCCGCTTTAGTAATTTCGGGTTAGGTTCAATCACTTCAGGCTGCTTTGGTTCAGCAGGTTGCTCATTTGAGATCGGTGGAACGACAACATTCTGTGACTCTTTCGGTTCGCAACCAAACAAGACAAAAATAGCAAAAAAAATGACCGCACTTTTTTTGCTACGTTTAAGGGACATAAAGATAGGTTGGTGAAATGCCATGCGCTGAACTCTCGGATTTAAATTGTTCTATTATGGCATAATTTGCACCGTTCTACCACGCTCACCAAATATGATTATTGCTCGTTTTGTTGCTTTATTTTTTTCAACAACGGTAAATAACGCTCATCAGTTAAGCTTTCTAAAAAAGCAACTAACGCATCAATTTCCCCCGGCTCAAGAAACGGCGCTTTTAGTTCCTCGTGATTAATGGTTGCTGCATACTCAGGCTGCTCCCATTTCTGCTCGGTCTGCGATTTTTTATTATAATCCGGATCATTAAAATGATTTAAATAGATTAATACCGTTTTCAGATCCTTAAATACGCCGTTGTGCATATAAGGTGGAGTCACTGCCACATTACGCAACGTCGGCACCTTAAATTTGCCTTTTTGGTTAATATCACCTTTCACCAAAGGGTTATCCAATAATCCGTTATCAATAAAATCCTGCGGTAAATTATTATGTGCAATCAATCGTTTATTCTTTGGTACTGCGATATTATAATAGCGATAATTCGTAAAGGTTTCTTCAGCATGACGGTTATCTTCATGTAGTTGATGGCAATTGGAACAGTTGGTTTTATTTTTATCGAAGAATAATTGTCTTCCCTGCTCTTCAAGTGCGGTCAGTTTTGCTTCGTTTTTCAGAAACTTATCATATTTACTATCAAACGGCGCCAATAACTTCTTATCCGTTTGAAAGGTCGCCAGAGCATCTTCCATTGCAGCATAAACGCTGTCCACGCTCTGCCACACCTGCTCACCATAAATCTTGCTAAAAGTTTGAAAGTACATTGGATTATATAACAGTCGTTCTGCAACTGAACGCTTGTCCGGCATCCCCATTTCAGCCGGATCAATTGGAGGACCGCCGGCTTGTTCAGCTAAATGTTTCGCCCTACCATCCCAAAATTGTCCACCCACATAATCTTGAATCTTTTCATCATAATGAAATTCAGGAGAAAACTTGGCATAAAGCATAGTCGGCGCATTACGTTTTCCGAACTTGCTTGGATCTGCGCCCTGCGACACCATTTTATCAATACTATTCTCGCGTGAATCTACAAAAGCATCATCGGCTTTATGGCAGGTAGCACAACTTTGTGAACTATTAATAGATAAAGACGTATCAAAAAACAAAATTTGTCCGAGCAATGCTTTATCAATTCCGCCCTGTGGCATAATGCGCTCTTCTTTTTCTAAGGAGAAGGCTGATTGAGCATATAATCCGACTAAGCAA
>CAJPST010000164.1 GCA_905373425.1 uncultured Mesocricetibacter sp. | reverse complement strand
ATTGATTACAAATTGCAGAATTTATCCGCAAAAATTGGTCAAAACGTAACAAATAGAATAGAACTAAGCGGTATTGTCGATGGATTATTCAAATTACCGCAGCATAAATTTCCGGCAACATTAAATGTTACTATTGACACGATTCCTTATTACGACCCACAAAAAGGGGCTATCTACCTAAAAGATCTGCGAGTATTACATCTATCGGGGTTACCGAAACCCAAGCGGTTACTAATATTGCCGTTTTGAGCAAGATATTGATTGACTTGTTTTTCGTTGATATCAAAATTAGCTGCATTGGTTACGTTAGAAAAGGATAATAAACCAAATAATAAACTAATGATAATTAAAGAGTTCTTTTTTATTTTGATATATGACATTCAAATTTTCCCTATTTAAGTAAAATGCGGTAAAAACTCACCGCACTTTGCATTTTTGCTGACTTCAATATAACATAGACCACAATTTTGTTGAATAAATCAAAGGAGCAAGGCATTAAAATGAAAAAATATTTAATGATATTATTTTTCACTTTAGTAACAACAGGTTGTACGGTCGGTGGTGGTTTTGGAATGGGCAATGGCGGTGCCGGAGTTGGGGTAAGTACGGGGATTGCGTTTTAGTTTTTTGCATGGCTTTTGGCATTCCTTTGAGTCTGACTTGCTTTATAAAGTGCGATCGATTTTTAATTTATTTTGATAAAAACTTGCTATTTCGGGATTCAGTCACTATAATACGCGCATATTTTCGGACGCGGGGTGGAGCAGCTTGGTAGCTCGTCGGGCTCATAACCCGAAGGCCGTCGGTTCAAATCCGGCCCCCGCAACCACTTACTTATACAAGTAATTGTGAATAAGTTCAGTGAAGAAAGCCCTTGAATGATTCGGGCTTTTTTTATACAAAAAATTTGAAGTAATAAACTGGGCTTTGAGCCCTTTTTTTATGTCTTGAGAAAACGGAGTGTCGCTTTGGCAACATTAGAACAGAAATTAACGGAGATTCTACAAAGCTCAGTGGAAGATTTAGGTTGCGAGCTTTGGGGAATTGAATGTCAACGTGCCGGACGTTATTTAACCGTACGCTTGTTTATCGATAAAGAGGGTGGCGTAACTATTGACGATTGCGCCGATGTCAGCCGCCAAGTCAGCGCGGTCTTAGATGTGGAAGACCCGATTGCGGAGAAATATAACCTTGAGGTTTCTTCGCCAGGCTTGGATCGTCCGCTATTTACCTTAGCGCAGTATCAGCGGTTTATCGGGCAGGAAATAGTCGTACATTTGCGCATTCCGATGTCGGATCGTCGTAAATGGCAAGGTGTATTAGAAAAAATAGAAGGCGATATGTTGACTTTGGTCGTAGATGGTCAGCCGCAAATTTTTGTATTCGGCAATATTCAGAAAGCTAACGTTATTCCCAAATTTTAATTTATCAAGAGGCAAACTAAAGTGAGCAAAGAGATTTTATTGGCCGCAGAAGCGGTATCGAATGAGAGATTGTTACCGCGTGAAAAGATTTTTGAAGCGTTGGAAAGTGCAATCGCATTATCAACTAAAAAGAAACACGAACAGGAAATAGATGTTCGTGTGGTAATTGATAGAAAAACAGGTGAGTTTATTACCTTCCGTCGTTGGTTGGTGGTGGAAAACGTTGCTTATCCGACCAAAGAGATTACATTGGAGGCTGCTCAATTTGAAAATCCTGAAGTGCAATTGGGAGATTATGTTGAAGACCAAATTGAATCCATTGCTTTCGACCGGATTACTATGCAAACGGCCCGCCAGGTTATCAGCACTAAAATTCGTGAAGCGGAACGCAATAAAGTGGTTGAGCAATTTACTGCTAAAGAAGGTCAACTCATTGTTGCCACAGTGAAAAAAGTTAACCGTGAAAATATTATTTTGGAAGTAAACGGTGAAGAGGGTAGCAAAGCCGAAGCTGTAATTTTACGTGAAGATATGTTGCCACGTGAGAATTTCCGCCCGGGCGATCGTGTACGCGGTGTGTTATATAAGGTAGATCCTACCAGCAAAGGTTCGCAACTTTTTGTTACTCGAGCTAAACCGATTATGTTAGAAGAACTTTTCCGTTTGGAAGTACCTGAAATTGGTGAAGAGTTGATTGAAATTCGCGGAGCATCCCGTGATCCGGGTTCGCGAGCTAAGATTGCGGTGAAAAGCAACGATAAACGCATTGATCCTGTAGGAGCTTGCGTGGGGATGCGTGGCGCACGTGTTCAAGCTATCACTAACGAGCTTGGTGGTGAGCGGGTTGATATCGTGTTATGGGATGATAATCCGGCACAATATGTGATTAATGCCATGGCTCCGGCAGATGTCAGCTCAATCGTCGTGGATGAAGATAATCATTCTATGGATATTGCGGTAGAGGAAGCGAATTTGGCGCAGGCAATTGGCCGTAACGGACAAAATGTGCGCTTGGCGACCCAATTGACCGGTTGGACATTGAACGTAATGACCACGCAGGAATTAGAGCAGAAACATCAGGCGGAAGATAATAAGATTTTAGATTTATTTATGACCGCACTTGAGATTGATGAAGAATTTGCTCAGATTTTAATTGATGAAGGTTTTACCAATTTAGAAGAACTGGCGTATGTGGCGATGAGTGACTTGACCGCGATTGACGGTTTAGAAGACGAAGATTTGGCCGAGGAATTACAAACTCGTGCAAAAAATGCTATTACAGCAGCTGCACTAGCGGAAGAAAAAGCGTTGGAAGCCGCTCATATTGAAGATAATTTATTAAATTTAGAAGGTATGGAGCGCCATATTGCGTTTAAATTAGCCCAGAAACAGATCACGACACTGGAAGAATTGGCGGAACAAGGCGTTGATGATTTAGCCGACATTGAAGAATTAAGCGCGGAAAAAGCAGCTAAATTAATTATGGCGGCACGTAATATTTGCTGGTTCAGCTAATTGGTGGGGAGATATAAAATGAGTGATAACCAAATAGAAAAAGACGTACCAAAAAAATTAAGCTTGAAACGGCGCGAAAAATCAACGGTCAGCGCGACGACTACCGGTGGTAAAGCCAAAGAAGTTCAGGTAGAAGTGCGTAAATCACGTAAGATAGATACGGAAGCTGCTAAGAAAGCGGCTGAAGCGGCAAAACAAAAAGCACTGGAAGAAGCGGAGAAAAAAGCGGCGGCTGAAAAAGAAGCGGAAGCTAAAGCGGCTCAAACAAAAGCACAGCAAGAGAAGCCGCAGGAAACAAAAAGTGCGGTCGATTCCGAGCCTAAAATCAAAGCGGAAGAGAAAGCAGCGGCTAAAACGTTAGCCTCTGAAAAAGAAAAACGCCGTGCGGAAGAGGCAGAGTTACGCCGTAAGGCAGAAGAAGCAGCTCGCCAAAAAGCGGAAGAGCAAGCCCGTAAAGCGGCAGAAGAAGTCAGACGCTATGCTGAACGCACTATTGAGGAAGCAAGCGATACTTCAGATAAAGAGCATTACGCAGATTACCGTTTTACTTCAAGCTATGCTTTAGAAGCGGAAGATGAAGAAGAGCGCCGTAATGAAGGCGGACGCGGACGTGGTAACGGTAAGAATAAAGTAGTCAAATCGAAAAAAGGTGATCGCAACGAAGAAAATGGCAGTAAAAATGAGCGCCAATCCGATCGCCGTAATCAAAAAGATATAAAAGGGAAAGGCAAGCAGAATAAAAAAGGTAGTGCGCTTCAACAAGCCTTTACTAAGCCGGTACAAGCCACTAAAGTCGATGTTGTAATCGGTGAAACTATCACGGTTGCCGAGCTTGCTAATAAAATGGCAATTAAAGCGACTGAAATCATCAAAACAATGATGAAAATGGGCGAAATGGTTACCATTAATCAGGTTATCGACCAAGAAACCGCACAATTAGTAGCTGAAGAATTGGGCCATAAAGTTATTCTGCGTAAAGAAAACGAACTGGAAGAAGCGGTGTTGGATGATCGCGATGTTGACGCGGAAAAAGTGACGCGTGCACCGGTGGTGACTATCATGGGACACGTTGACCACGGTAAAACTTCCTTACTTGACTATATTCGTAAAGCGAAAGTGGCATCCAGTGAAGCGGGCGGGATTACACAACATATCGGTGCGTACCATGTTGAAACCGAAGACGGCAAAATGATCACCTTCTTAGATACTCCGGGACACGCGGCGTTTACGTCTATGCGTGCTCGTGGTGCGAAAGCCACCGACATCGTGGTACTGGTAGTTGCAGCCGACGATGGTGTGATGCCACAAACTATTGAAGCGATCCAGCACGCCAAAGCGGCGAATGTACCGTTAGTCGTTGCTGTGAATAAAATCGATAAGCCTGAGGCTAATCCGGAACGCGTTGAGACTGAATTATTGCAACACGAAGT
>CAJPST010000163.1 GCA_905373425.1 uncultured Mesocricetibacter sp. | reverse complement strand
TAATTTTGCCAACTCGCTATTTAACTCATTACGCAATAACGCTACATTAACTCCACCTGCCGTTAGAATCGGCGCGACAGAACCATCCTGTTGATTCAAAAGTGCGGTTAATAAATGCACCGGTTCGATAAACTGGTTATCTCTACCCAGAGCCAATGATTGTGCTTCAGCAAGAGCTTGTTGAAATTTCGTGGTAAATTTTTCAATATTCATATTTGCATCCTTCCTTTTTTAAATTAACTGAACTTTTAGTTCGTAAGAACAAAATGTGATTGAATTTTAGGAATTCAAGGGGGAATATGGAAATATTTTATGTTAAATAAGAAAGTTTTTTATCATAGATTCTTATTTCTTTAAAACGTCATAAAGTTGTGGTAGCACTTGGCTTATCATTGTCAGTTGTTGAAATGGGACGTTGTATTCCGTGGCAGAATCGTTTATTTCTGCATTGCCTTGTTTTAGGCTTAGCTCAAGATTTAAGTATAGACCGGCAAATTCGTCGGCGGGTAATTTTTCGATATTTTCCAACAGGTAAATGATCTTTTTGGCAGTTGGATAAAAATTTGATGAAAAAGCAATATTCTGATGTAGGGTTTTCATTTTATGGCGATAAGTCGCCAAGCCGGAAATGTAACTTAGTAGGCTATAATTAAGTTTGAGTAGCTCAAAACCTTGTTGTAAATGTGTCGCATATTTCGTGGGCTCGTTGTTCATGTTCGATACCACGGTGGAAAGTGCGGTCAGATTTTCATGCGTTTTGCGACGTATAATGCGATATTTAAATTCATCGCCTTTACCAAATTGTAGTTGACTGATGATATAGAGCAGATATTTCGCACAGCTTTGAATAGTGTTTCGACCGGTGCTGCCAAGTTGTAGATATTTCCAATCAGGAGATATATAAGATACGGCAAGCCATGCGATTGCCGTACCGATTAAGGTGTCAAGCAGGCGTGGCATGGTGGCGGCATAGATGTCAAATCCCATAATATCAAAACCGGCAAGCACTTGAATAGTAATGAAAAATGTTGAGAAACTATAATTGTTGGTACGGAAAAATTGAAACAATGTGCTGGTGAATACCACCACACCTAGCTTGGCTTCTAAGGTTGAAGTCATATAAGGGAGTAATGAGCCGATTAATACACCCAAAATGGTACCGATAATCCGCTGTTTAAGGCGTAATTTGGTGGCGGAATAATTCGGTTGGCAGACAAAAACAGCCGTGAGGAGGATCCAATACCCAAGTTCCAATTGTAGAAATTCAACCATAGCGCAACAAAGAAATACTACGATTGATAAGCGTACGGCGTGGCGAAATAATTGGGATTGAAAGGTTAAATTGCTGCGGATTGCATATAAAATATTTCCTAATCCGGTAATCTGTTCAGTGTGAATTTGTGCCCGTTCAGTGTTATTTTGCGTTTGTTCCAGATGACGTAATTGTCTATCCACGCCTTGTAAATTTTCTAATAATGTTTTGATGTGTAATAACTCTTTCGGTTTATCCGAATGTTGTTCGGCATACAGTTCAAAAGATTGATTAATTCCGGATATGGCTTTTTCCAAGCGCGGATTGTAGCGATAATCGCCGTTTTGTTGTAGATTTTGTGCGATGTCACGACAGGCTTGTGCTTGTAGTTCCAACAGGCGCTGCATGCGGAAAATCAAATCGGTGTTTTTCAATTTTTCGGCAAGAGATAAATAATTAAAATGACTGGAATTGGCGCGTTCATGAATATCTTGCGCAGTGAAATAATAATGTAGTAGTTTATTGGTACGGCTGTAACGGTGTTGCCCACGGATGCGGTAAAACAATGCCGTGCGGCAGGTGTTGAAGGCGTTGATTAGTGAACTGTTTTTCATTGCCAAGTTGACATGCTTATGTTCAAGCTGTTCGGTATCATCGGGATCAAAAAACGTGGATTTAGCATCTAAATACTCGGACAACGCAAGAAAGGCTTTGGCTACGCTTTCCTGCACAGGGCGATAAGGAAATAACAAGTAAACGATTACACTAATCAGGCTGTATAGCAATGTACCACTTAGGATCATTAATGGGTTGATATACCAAGGTGTTTGTGCCGAATAGGTTAAAATCGTATAAATGGCGACTACTAATGTGCCGAAAGCGATAGTGTTATAGCGTTGCCCGACTGCACCAATCATCGTAAAACAAAATGTCATTGAGGTCATCAACAAGATAAATATTAGGCTTTCATCAATGAATAGTTGCACACTGACTGATGAGATCGAAAAAGAGAGTAGTGTATAAAAAATATTTTTTAGTCGACCCGACAAACGATGATCCAAGTCCACCAAGCCACCTGCGATGATACCTAAAATCAACGGCATACTTTGTTGCGAAATATTCAATGCCCAAATTAACAGTGCCGCAATATTAACGGCAATGAAAATCGGAATGGTCGCAATGATTTTGGCGTTGAACAGCGTTTTGTTTCGGTTAGGCATTACGTTTGCTTTCAAAATCGCGACGTGCTGCTTCTGCCCGAGCCATCTGTGCCAGTTCTTTTGGCACAACACGTTGCCCGACAGGGAAAAGAGAAATAGCAGCTAGTTTAAAATTTGCTACACCGACAGGAATACCGATAATCGTTACACATTGAGCGATGCCACTGAAAATGTGCATCAGGCAAAGCCACCAGCCGAAAAAAATAAACCAAACTACGTTTAACAACGAACCTAAATTGTTTGCAAGTGAACTGGTCGGTTCTAAAAATTTAACGTGAATAATATCGTTACCAAAAGGGAACAGTGACATTTTGGTAATTTCCCAACAGCTGCGGGAATAAGGAAGTGTCACAATTAGCATTGCAGTGACGGCAGTAGCGAGTAACCAGCCGAGAGTGGTGGCAAATCCGCCTAGCACGAAATTTAGAATATTCAAAATTAAAGCCATGTGATTTCCTTATATGCAAAGTGTGGTCGTTTTACGGATTATTTTAACCGTGCGTTGAGGTAACCTTGATAATCCGGAATACGAATTACCATTTCGTCGTTAAACGCAGATGAACCGATAAAAAAGTCCGCGGTTGCTTGATTCATCGCAACCGGAATGTTCCATACAGTTGCAATCCTCATGAGTGCTTTTACATCGGGATCGTGCGGTACGGCATTCATTGGATCCCAAAAGAAAATCATTAAGTCAATTTTCAGTTCTGCAATTAATGCGCCGAGTTGCTGATCGCCTCCCATAGGCCCGCTTAATAAATTATTAATTTGCAATGCGGTTTCTTTCTGAATTAAATTTCCTGTCGTACCTGTTGCATATAGCGTATGCGGAGCAAGTGAAGTGCGGTTAGTTTTGCACCAGTTTATTAAATCCTGTTTGCAGTGGTCGTGCGCAACCAACGCTATGCGTTTGTGGGCAGGCAGAGTTCTGGTTGTAGTTTGCATTGTTGCTCCTAAAGAAAAAGTGAGCTAGGCTCACTTAATGGAAATGTTTCAGCCTGTTCGATGAGCGCTGAAGGTTTGCTATAATCTATTGTTTTTCAGCCCATTTTAAGAACCGTTGACGGGTTTCCTTATCGGCTTGTTGGAACCAGTATTGCAACATTTGTTCCGCCGCATTTTCGCCTTGTACGGTAACTTTGCCTTTTTGTACTTTACCACTTGCAGCGATAGTTGCATTTGGCATGGCTGCCGGTAAACTTGCCGAAGCAAATGCAGGCACTGCAGCTTTTGCGCCGGAAGCGTTATAGTTAGATAAGTTTTCTGCTAAATTTGCACCCGGTAAAAATCCTTCCTGTTTTAAATATTCTTGCTTGGTTGAAATTTCGGTACCGGTGGCGGTTTTCACGCTAATTGTCGGGCTACGTTTAAATTTATCAGCATCACGTTCGGTTTCAAGGCGAGGAGCGGAAATAACAATATCTTCTGTTAGACCTTGAAATGTCACGACAATCGGATCGGATTCAAATAAATTGCGGTCGGAACCGGCACGGACGACTTCGGAAACACGAACAACCACTTGGTGGGTTTGCGTGTCATTGATGTTAAAAGAACGGGTATCTTTTAATAATGATTGACTTGCTTTTTGACCGTCAACCGCTAAAAATTCAACGTTTGATGAACCTGTGACAACGCCAGCAAAGCTTACTGTGCTAGTGAATAATGCGGTAGCGGCTAATGCGGCAAAACGAAATTTCATAGTTACCTCTTTTTCATTTAAGAAACTGTTGGGTGATTTTCCACTTTAAAAACGCACTTTAAGCAAAGTGTGGCTTGTATCCTATGCTAATTTGCATAAAATGAAAATAGAAAAACGCAAAAAAATTGCATTTTTCTGAAAAAGATCAATTAATTTGGGCGGATGATAGGAGGTGAATGAGCGATGATAAAACTGCAATTTACGGTTTATGGCATTGTGCAA
>CAJPST010000162.1 GCA_905373425.1 uncultured Mesocricetibacter sp. | reverse complement strand
CCAACATTTTTGCTTTACAGCAACAACAAACTGTTCTTAAACAAAGTGAAAACAACATTTGTGTGGCATAAACTTGTTCTTGTGCTCCTAGCTCAACGGCAAGAGCCGCATCGGCATCACTTTGTTTTTTACCGAAAAAATCTAATTCCCAGCTGGCCTTTAATACGGCGACTTGCAACGTTCCGGTGTTGTCGTTAAATTGATGCGTTAGTGGATTTTTGGCTCTTGAGTGAATGCCTCCCGCATTACCTTGTATGCCGACTGTTGGGCCTAACTCCGCTTCATTGTAACGGCTGCCGGCCTGAGCTTCCTGTAATCTGGCTTTTGCAACAGCAACATCAAGATTATTCTGTAGACCCTGTTGAATTAACATCGTTAATTGCGGATCATTCCAATTTTTCCACCATTGTATGATTTCGGTACTGTGATCACTTGTTTGTATTTGATCAAATTGTGACGGTACCTGGATGGAGGATTGGAGCTCCACGGTGTTGGTCGTGCAAGCGTTAAGGATGATTAGCAATCCAATAATCGTTAGTTTTTTCATATATCTCACCCCTGTTTTGAAAGCATTGATCTAAACTGAAACAGTGCAATAACTAAGAAAATTGCGCCAATTCCCATCATTTTAAGCAATTTATCCCATACAATATCAAATCCAGCCCCACGAAATACTACATCTTGAGTAAATGCTCCAAAAAGCGTGGTCGGTGAAAATTGGGTTATTTGTTGGGCTAAAATAGGCATATTTTCAAGCGGCGACATGGTTCCCGAAAGCAGATACATCACTACATAAACGGGAATGCAAAGCAAACCGAATTGTGGCATTGTCGGGGCAAAAATAGCTAACATAATGCCGAGTGAGGAAATGGCAAAAATATAAGTTGCCGCACCGAGAGTGAACAGCGGAAGAGAACCTTCAGTCAAAGGTGCATCCAGAATGCCATGACTGATATAACGTAAAGCCAGAATTACTACCACAAGCAAGACCAACCCGTTAGCCAAAATTTTTGCCACGGCAATTTCAGAAGAACGAATCGGCATCACCAGTAAATGTTCCAAAGTTCCCCGTTCGCGTTCACGAATCACTGCCGCACCAACTAATAGAAGAGTAAGTAAGTTTAAATTACCCACGATTTGCATGGTTCCCATAAACTGTAGACTGGAATGATTTGGGTTATATAACACGTTTATCATGGTTTCTAGAGGCAGCAAACGGTTATTTGTGGCAGTATGCAGAAAATTATTAATCTCGCTATTAAAAATTTGGCTGATATAAGATGAACCGATTGCTGCCTGCGTCATTGCGGTGGCATCAACCAATAATTGAATTTTCGGGTTGCGTCCTGCCAGAATGTCTTTTTCATAGTTTGGCGGAATGTCTAACACAAAGGTGTAGGTTCCGGTATCCATTAAGCGATCTACCTCGTGTGCTTCGATTTCCCGTACCGTTTTAAAATTAGGTGCAATTAAACTACTTTGTAAGCGATAGGAAAGAGCCGAACGATCGTGATCCACAATCGCAATGGAGGCATTTTTAACCTCTGTTGTAATGGAGGTCGCAACCGAAACTAAAGCCACGGAAAACATATATACAATCAATATGATAAGAATCGGATCGCTGAATAAACTACGAAATTCTTTGCCTGCAAGGAACAAGACATTTTTTAACCAGCGTAACATCTTATTTCTCCTGTTTTTTCAACAAAAAGATTGCACCTGTCATATACACGGCATATATCAATAAAAGTGCGGTGTAATTTTCGACAAAATCAAAAAAGCCTAATCCCTTGGTAAATCCTCCTAGACTAATTAATTGAAGCCAGTAACCCGGGAAAATATGCGCAATTACAATAGAATTCGGTGGTAACGAAGAGGTCGGATATATCATGCCCGAAAAGTTCATTGTCGGCACCATAGATATAATTGCAGTTGCAAAAATTGCGGCGATTTGTGATTTAACGAAGCTGGAAATCAATAAACCGAAACTGGTGGAAGCCTGAATTGCCAGCATTGCGCCGAAAAACATTGCCCAAACAGAACCTTTGATTGGCACATCAAATACGATGATTGCCACCCAAACCATTAGTAAATAACTGATAAACGACAAAATAAGATAGGGCAGTTGTTTTCCTAACAGAAATTGAGCGGAAGAAGCAGGTGAACCGTATAGGTTCATAATCGAACCGATTTCTTTTTCACGCACCACCCCGAGCGCTGTCATCATTGACGGTACCAGTATCATGGCAAACATGATCACGCCCGGTGTCATCGCGAAAATGCTACGAAAATCCTGATTATAAATGAAGCGGGTTTCTATTGGCGGGGCAATCCGAAAATCAATACCTTCGGCTTTCAAACTTTCGCGCAGATATTGCCCCATTACACCGCTGACCGAGCCTTTCAGATTTTCCGCTGTAGAAGGAAACGCGCCATCAATAAAAAAACCGACTTCAGGGCGTTGGCCGCTTAATAAATGTTTGCCGAAATCCGTTGGAATTTCAATCACTACCTTTGCCGCCGAAGATTGTAATGTTGGGCTGATTTCCTGTGTAGAGTAAAGATCAGGTCGGCGGATAAAATATGGTGAACCGGCGAAATATTCAGCTAGTCTGCGGCTTTCGGAACTATTATCGTGATCCAGCACGCTAAATTTCATTGGATTAATATCAAAAGAGATACTTGAAGCCATGGTTAGCATCATAATCACTGGCCCACCTAGGGCAAAGAATAAACGAATTTTATCGCGTAGTAATTCTTTCCCTTCTCGTACGGCGAAGGTCCACACTAATGACCACCATGCCCATAAGTTCGCTTTGCCACGTGAATTAGTAAACTGTTCAGTTTGTAAAACGCCTAAAAAATTGACCGCACTTGATGTCTCATCGGCGGGCCGCGCAGTAATATCGTCCGCTTGTTCTTCCAGATAAATGATAAAGGCTTCTTCTAGTGTCGGTGCGTTTTTACCAAGACGTAATTCTTCCGGTGAGCCGACTCCCAACACGCGTCCGCGATGCATAAAGGAAATGCGATCGCAACGTGCCGCTTCATTCATAAAATGAGTGGTAACGAAAATGGTAATTTTATCTTCGCGTGATAGTTTAATCAGATATTCCCAGAACATATCCCGTGCGGCAGGATCCACGCCGGAAGTCGGTTCATCCAGAATTAATAGTTCAGGTTTGTGCAGACAGGCTGCTGCAAGTTGTAGACGTTGACGGATTCCAAGTGGTAAGGATGACGGTTTTTTATCCGCAAGATGAGCCAAATCAAACTGCTGCATTACCGAATCGACATAGTTTTTACGCTCCACTGACGGAATTTGATAGAGTTTGGCGTGCAACTCCAGATTTTGACGTACGCTTAACTCTTCATATAACGAAAACGCCTGCGACATATAACCAACCCGCTTACGGGTGTCGATATTACTTGCATCAATGGGCTCACCGAGTAATGTAGCGGAACCTTCAGTAGGCGCGAGTAAGCCTGTTAGCATTTTCATGGTAGTGGATTTGCCACATCCGTTAGAGCCCAAGAAACCGAAGATTTCACCTTTCGGAATAGTAAAACTAACATGATCCACCGAGGTAAAATCACCGAATTTTTTAGTTAAGCCTTCTGCCATAATAACGGGAGGCTCGTTCGGATTTGGTTTAAAGGGCGGAATGATGAGTTTGTTTCCCGCACCACGTTTTTCTGCCGGCAATAATTTGACATAGGCTTCTTCCAAATTTTGGCTGCCTGTTTCCGCAATAACCTGTTTGGTCGGTTTATTTGCAATCAGTTTGCCGTCATCCATTGCTAATACATATTCAAACCCTTCTGCTTCATCAATATAAGCTGTGGCGATAATCACTGTCATTTGCGGATTTTCGGCACGTAAGTCGTCAACTAGTTTCCAAAATTGGCGACGTGAAAGGGGATCCACTCCGGTGGTCGGTTCGTCCAGAATCAGTAAATCGGGGCTGTGCACCAAGGCGCAACATAAACTGAGTTTTTGCTTCATTCCACCCGATAGATTACCGGCAGCCCTATCGCTAAAAGGCAATAGTCCGGTTGTACGCAATAACCGTTCAATACGGGCTTGGCGATACTTTTTATCTAGCCCGAACAGACGGGCGTGAAAATCAACATTTTCATTTACCGTTAGCGTAGGATACAGGTTTTTACCCAATCCTTGCGGCATAAAAGCAATTTTGTAGGAAAGAATTTCGCGTGCGTTTTTATCAGCCATATTATGGTCAAATACCAGAACCGTTCCCGACTGAATTATTTTGGTTCCGGCAATTATCGAAAGTAACGTCGATTTTCCTACCCCATCAGGACCAATCAGACCAACAGTTTTGCCCTGCGGAATTTGCAAGCTTACCTGTGAAAGTGCGGTCGTTTTTTTGTTTGTTTTTCCGTAGCAAT
>CAJPST010000161.1 GCA_905373425.1 uncultured Mesocricetibacter sp. | reverse complement strand
ATCCGCATATTGCTGCCAAATAAAACTGGCTGGCATCGGAAATCCCAAATTAGCTGCAATCCCTTGTTTTTCAGCAATTTTTAACTGTAACCATTGTGCCATTCCAGGACTCTGAACCAGAATAATCTCCCGTTGAAAAGGATCACTCAAGGGAATGGAATTCATTCGATCCAAAAGAATATCCTTTTGTACCTCAAGATTATTAGAATGATAAATGATAAACACGAACAACCCTTACATAAAAGCATTTATATCTATTTTCAATAACTTTGCCATTTATCGCAAGGGGTTTACAAATTAATTTCACCACGCGGATAACGTACCCGAACGCTATCCCCCATACACTGCACGTCAAACTCCAACTTATTTTGCATCACTTTATCTTCACAGCTTAAACCCACAAATTGGCGTTGCTTCTGATTTTCAGCAATTTGCACCGCCTGAAAACGCTGATAAATATCGACCGCACTTTTACGCTGTTGGTTGCTCCATTGGTTCATGGATAGAAAAATTCCGCTAAAAATACTTAATGTAAATAAAAAAGATAATAAACTCATTCCCTTAAAGTAACTAGTGGGCTTTAAAATCATTCCAGCTTTTCTCCGCATATATCCAACGACTGTACGTTTGTGCCACTGCTGCGACGGTCGCACGGCGATAAGCAAGTTGTACATCGGCTCCTTTCGATAATTTTCCCCCAGTAATCACCGCTCCGCTAATTCGTCCTTTACCTGTAATATTTAAATCACCTTCGGCTACAATCACGGCATAAATATTGCCCTTTAACTCCCACTCCGTTTGATTGCGATCAAACCAATAGAAATAATCTCTGCGATCTTTTGGCAGCACAGTAGGTGGTAGACTGAGAACCGATTGAAAAAGGGGTAAGTGCAACTCGTTAATAAATTCCGTAAATGTCGCTTCATTCACTGCCGTTCGGGGTGCTTGTTTAAATAATGCCTGACGTTTGCACCAAATATAATGTTTGAGACTGTCATCAAATTGTTTTAGGTCAAACTCAACAAAACGGCTGTTTTCCTTCGATTGTAGCGGAATAGTGCTACAAAGTTGATCTTTTTGCGCTTGACTTAGTTTTTGTAACTTAAAACTATGTTCTACATAGATTGCCCGCTGCGAAACTAATGCGGAATTCAAGCGTAGAATGTCATCGTTAAACAGCATAATGATGGATAGTAAACCACTTAACAAAATTAGCAAGGTGAGCGTTGTAATACCACGCTGATAAGGAAAAACAAAACATTCCATTATTCAGCCTCGTTTAATAGCGGCGTGACGGCGGATGTTTCATAGGTTATATCAGGATTGGTCCGTAGATTGCCTGCTAAACGAACTTCAACTCCTTTATTGCCATTTAACCAGATAAATTCAAGCCGGGTAATTTCGTATTCCTGAGAATCCAATAAATCCGCCCAGCCACCACCATTACAGGCCTGCTCCTGTAAATAGCGACGACATTCAGCCTGTTCGCAATGTTGATTAACCGAATTCTTATAAGTAAGGCGAGTTTCCGCCATCTTATTATTTAAACGATAACCGAATAACTCTCGTTCAATTTCTTGCGTAGCATTCCTATTTCCGGCAATACAAAGTCCTTTTTTAAATCCCGTGCCCAAGCAACCATCTAAGTTCAGATCATAAAAAAACAATACACAAGATCCTGCTTGTTGGATTGTCAAAGCGGTGCCATCAGCATCTTGTTCAAATAAGAACCAATTGTTCTGTATAACCTTATCCGAAACAGCGCGAAATCCTGCGCGCCGTAAATCTTTACTGATTAGCTGAACGACTCGTTGTAGTTCGGCCTGTAATTTCAGGTGTTGTAAAATATGTTGATTCTGTCGTTGAGTGTAATTATAAAACTGAAGAATCACCAACAGCAGAAAAGCAGATAAAGATAACGAAACCATTAAACCAAGCAAAGATTGTCCACGATAAATCATATCATTCTCCGCTGTTTACACATGCGCTTGCGGATTGATAGTCTTTCAACTTCAAACTGCCTACATTGAAAAATGAAAATAACGTGCGATTGTCTTCTGCCTGCAACACAAAACAAGCAGAAGTTGCCGTATCACGAATCCCACTAAAACGTGTTACTTCCGTCGGATAATAACGTTTACTGACTAACATTGTTTTATCGGAGAATTTAGGATAATAGAAATGTGCGGAAACATCCTGCCGGCAACTATTAGGTTGTAAGCAATTACACGGACTGTCGCTTTTAATTTGCGCAACCAAACACCAAGTCTTCTTTCCTAAATCACGATTGGCGATTAAAAACCAAATTTCAGTTGAATTTTCTACCCGAGCCTGAATTTGGCGTAGAAACAGTTGCAGTTTATGCTGTTCTTTAGCCAAGATAAGTTGTGTATTAGTTTGTTGCCAAGCCGGTAATGCAAAAAGTGCGGTAATGCTGACAATTAAAATTACAACCAGCATTTCAAGCAAGGTAAAACCTTTTAACATTATTTTCCTTTAAAACGTCGTTTTTTCTGACCGCACTTTAGCGTTTATAGAGGAAAAGAAAAATGGTTTCAAAGCAATTTTGGGACAAAGATCGCAAAAACGAACTTTTTGTGAATAAAAAATAAAAATATTAGAGGGGCTTTACAGATTATTAATCTTGTCAGCAGCTTCTGCAACTTTAGCTGCGCTAGCCGCTTCCGATTCTTTGGCTTCATCTTCAGCGATTTGAGCCAATTTAATTTCACGGTAAATATGATTAGATGCCGTAATAACACATAACATTGCAAAAAATAAACGGAAGGCAAGATTAACAAATAAGAGAAGTGATGCACAATAAGCAATAAAAATAACAACGGTAATACCGAATTTTATCCATTCAGCCGAATTAAAATAACGCCACCCCAGGTAAACCAATAGGCAAAGAGAAATAATAATAAGAAGGATAGTTAAAATATGCATACTGCCGAATTATTTACTTGGTGGGTTGTGAGAGGCTCGAACTCTCGACCTACGGATTAAGAGTCCGCTGCTCTACCGACTGAGCTAACAACCCAATGGCCTTTAAAGGTCAAATGGTGGGTCGTGAAGGATTCGAACCTTCGACCAACGGATTAAAAGTCCGCTGCTCTACCGACTGAGCTAACGACCCAAGTTACGCTGTGCAACGGCTGACTATAATACTGATTTAAATTTAATAATCAATAAAAATTTATATTTTTTGGTTTATTTGAACGAATAGTCATCAATCCTTCTGTGATAACATTAATTTCAAAAAAATATAGGCGAATTTTATCGCATTTTTGAAGGCGATAAAAAAACCGAATCCCACTTCCGTAGAATTCGGTTTGTTTAAAACAAAATAAACTAATCTAAAAATTAGTATGCCAACACAGCACGACGGTTTTTAGAGTATGCTGCTTCATCGTGACCTAATACAGCCGGTTTTTCTTCACCATAAGATACTGTTGAAACTTGTCCTGCTTGAACACCTTTAGCACCCAAGAAGTTTCTTACTGCATCTGCACGACGTTGTCCTAATGCAATGTTATACTCAGGGGTACCGCGTTCGTCAGCGTTACCTTCAACTAATACTTTAGCTGCCGGCGTAGCATTTAAGTATGCAGCATGTGCATCTAACAATGTTTGGTATTCGCCTTCAATATCATATTTATCAAAACCGAAATAAACAGTGTTATAACGTTGTTGTAGGTCTTGAACGGACATGCCGCCGAATGTTTGACCGTTGTTACCGCTGCCTGCTGCGTTAGCATTGTCGTCTGAAGAACTACAAGCTGCTAATGCCAATACTGGTGCAACTAATAACAATTTTGCTAATTTCATTGATTTCTCCTTAGTTTGTATGTAGATATGGTGACCAAGCAGGGAATTTAATTTGCCCATCGCTTCCTGGTAACCGAGCTTTAAAGCGTCCGTCAGCAGATACTAATTGTAGCACCTTTCCAAGTCCTTGGGTAGAACTATATATGATCATTATTCCGTTTGGTGAAATACTCGGGCTTTCATCCAAGAAAGTGGAGCTCAACACCTCGGTTGAACCTGTAGTTGCATCACGTTTAACAATACTATCACCGGAAATCATCACTAATGTTTTACCGTCAGCACTCATTTGGCCGCTGTAACTACGGCCACCGGAGCCCAGCAATGAAACCCCGCCACCGGAGGCGCTCATTGAATAAACTTGAGGTGAACCGCTTCTATCGGAAGTGAACAAAATACGACCGTCAGGTGTCCAGCTAGGTTCGGTGTTATTTCCTGCCCCGCTAGTCAACTGAGAAACTTGTCCACTACCTAAATTCAATACATAAATATTTAACACTCCGTCTTTATTTGAAGCAAACGCCAAGCGTGAACCATCCGGAGAAAAGGCTGGTGCCCCGTTATGGCCTTGGAATGAGGCTGCTACTCTACGTGAACCTGAGCCTAAATCCTGTAC
>CAJPST010000160.1 GCA_905373425.1 uncultured Mesocricetibacter sp. | reverse complement strand
ACATACTTCTCTCTAATGACGATGGTATTCATGCCGAAGGCATTTGCACTTTAGCGACGCACTTACGACAACTGGCTGATGTGACTATCGTTGCCCCCGATCGTAATCGTAGTGCAGCTTCCAGCTCGCTAACTTTAGTCGAACCGTTACGCCCGTTACGCTTGGACGACGGCAACTATTGTATTAACGGAACGCCGGCGGATTGCGTGCATTTAGCTTTGAATGGTTTTTTGTCCGGACGGGTAGATTTGGTAGTGTCCGGCATTAATGCAGGTGCGAATTTAGGTGATGATTTGGTTTATTCCGGTACGGTGGCTGCCGCCTTGGAAGGTCGTCATTTAGGTTTACCGGCGATTGCTGTGTCGTTAGATGGTCGCCAACACTATGAAACTGCGGCACGTGTGGTATGCGAATTGATTCCGAAATTGCATGGACAGTTATTGAGAAGCCGTGAAATTATCAATATCAATGTACCGGATTTGCCTTATCACGAACTAAAAGGTATCAAAGTATGTCATTTAGGATATCGCTCGTCGGCAGCGGAAGTGATTAAGCAAAAGGATCCGCGTGGCGATCATATTTATTGGATTGGCCCGGCTGGATTACCGGAATATGATGGGGAAGGGACGGACTTTCATGCGTTGGCGAACGGTTATGTAGCGATTACACCGATCCAAACGGACATGACTGCGTATCATTCAATCAAATCTTTACAAAACTGGTTAGAAAGTGAATAATTACGCTTTTGCGTTCAGGCTTCAAAAAGGATGGTAAAATTGAAAATTTTTGGCGCAATGTATGATAAAACGATGGAATGGTCAAAACATCGTTTTGCTCCATTTTGGTTGAGTTTTGTCAGTTTTATTGAGGCGATTTTCTTCCCGATTCCACCGGACGTCATGTTAATCCCAATGTCGATGAATAAACCGCAAAGCGCGTTGCGATTGGCTTTGTATACGGCATTGGCTTCCACTTTGGGTGGTGCTATAGGTTACGCGGTCGGTTATTATGCCTTTGACTGGGTTCAGGGTATTGTTGCGGATTTTGGCTATCAGGCAAGCTTTGATAAAGCATTGTCATGGTTTGAACGATGGGGTGTGCTGGTTGTGTTTGTAGCAGGATTTTCACCTATTCCGTATAAAGTATTTACAATTGCGGCGGGGGTAATGCAAATGGCCTTTTTACCATTTATTATTACCGCATTTATTTCGCGTGCCGCCCGTTTCATTTTAGTTGCCAAACTGGCAGCTTGGGGCGGAGAACGTTTTGCCGCGAAGTTACGCAAATCCATAGAATTAATCGGCTGGTCGGTTGTTGTACTGGCTGTGATTGCATATTTAATTTTACGATAAAAGGATTCTACATAATGAAAAGTATAGGTTTCTTATTAACTCTAATAACAGCTTTAAGTGCCTGTTCGTCTGAGCCGCCGGTGGTTAAAGATGAAAATGAACTGTCACCGGGCATTATGCAGGCCGACACCAGCACAGGTGCGGTGGAAGGAGCAAGTTTTATGTCGAGCGTACAACCGCAAAGTATGCCGGCAACAATGACATCTGCCGCGCAGACAGAAAATCCGCCTGCGCAAACACAACAATTCTAAGGATATATTAAAATGAAAAAATCATTTCTGCTCATTCCTATTGCAGCGGCTGTGTTGTCAGCTTGTACAACGAACAAACCCGCGCCGGTTGAAAGCGTTGATGGCTCTTTATCACCGGGAATAATGCAACCGGTTGACAACACAGGAGCAACCGGTTCTACTTGGGAACCGCAAGTACAACAAGGCACCATGCCGGTCGGAATGGATGCACCGGTAGTTCAACAACCTGTTGCCTCTCAAGTACAAATCCCTCAACCGGCACAAACTCCGGTTTCGCAACCTGTACAACAAACTGCGCAAGCGACAGCTCAACACGCTGCTGCACAAGTTTCACAGGATTTTGAAATTCCGCGCAACCCGCAAACCAATGCGCCGGATTACAGCAAAATCGACAAAGGATTTTACAAAGGTAGCAGTTATACTGTGCGTAAAGGTGACACAATGTTCCTGATTGCTTATATCTCAGGAATGGATGTGAAAGAACTGGCTGCAATGAATAATATGTCTGAGCCTTATAATCTAGGAGTCGGGCAAGTCTTGAAGTTGGGTAATAATAAAAACGTTAGCACGGCTGCACCGACGACAACCGCTGCAACACCAACTGTACAACCTCAACCTGTGGTACCTGAGGTTACTTATACTTCTGCCCCAAACGGTACGCAATACGGCTCTGACGGCACCATCACCGGTCCGATCAAAGCGGGTGTCGGTACAGCGAAACAACCGGGCAATGTTGTTAGTGCTACAGCGGGAACGATGCCGACTGCAACGCCTGTGGAGGCGCAGCCAACCATCAATCAAACCGCTCCACCACCGGCAAATTCCAGCATTGCTTGGAAATGGCCGACTAATGGTAAAATAATACAAGGTTTCTCTAACGCGGACGGCGGTAATAAAGGTATCGATATCAGCGGTTCCAAAGGGCAAGCTGTTTATGCTGCCGCCGGTGGACGAGTGGTTTATGCGGGGAATGCTCTACGTGGTTACGGTAATTTGATCATTATTAAACATAATGACGATTTCTTAAGTGCTTACGCTCATAACGATAGCATTTCCGTAAAAGATCAACAGGATGTTAGAGCGGGTGATCAAATTGCTCAAATGGGTAGTACCGGAACAAACAGCGTAAAATTACACTTTGAAATCCGTTACAAAGGCAAATCCGTTGATCCTGTGCGTTATTTACCACGCCGTTAATTCAATGATTTGAAATATATAAGTGCGGTCGAAATTTTTAATATTTTTTAGATTGGAAATTGACCGCACTTTTTAATTGCCTATCGGTTTAGCCTATTTTTTCAATGCTCCCAAAATCCCACGCATAATTTGTTTGGTGATTTGGCTGCGGATGTTGCGGCCAACGGCTTTTGCTACGCCACTGACCAATTCTTCCGTCACAGTCAGTTGTTCGCCACGTTTTTTAGTGCCGAAAATCATGCGGCTGAGGCTGCCCATAATGCCGTTTTCTTCTTCCTGCTTAGCCTGTTCCGCTTGTTTTTGTGCCACAGTAGCCAAATCCGCCTGTGCATTTAAGACTTCAAAAGCAGATTCGTTATCCACATAATCTTTATAGAAGGCATACAAATCGTCGTCTTTCACCCAAGCGGTGCGTTGTTCGGCAGTAATTGGCGCTAATTGGCTTTTCGGTGGGAAAATGTAAGCAATTTCCACCGGTGTCGGCATACCTTTTTCATCTAAGAACGAGACTAATGCCTGACCTACGCCGAGTGTTGAAATGGTTTCAACCACGTTTATGTTCGGGTTGGAACGGAAGGTTTCCGCGGCTGATTTCACCGCCTTTTGATCGCGTGGCGTAAAGGCGCGCAAGGCGTGTTGCACGCGGTTACCCAATTGACCGAGCACGGTATCCGGTAAGTCCAATGGGTTCTGGGTCACGAAATAAATACCCACGCCTTTGGAACGAATCAAACGCACAACCTGTTCCACTTTATCCACCAACACGCTTGGTGCGCCGTCAAACAGTAAATGTGCTTCGTCAAAGAACATCACGAATTTCGGTTTGTCGGGGTCGCCCACTTCCGGCAATTGTTCAAATAATTCCGCCATTAACCAAAGCAAGAACGCGCTGTACATGCGTGGAGAGTTAATTAATTTTTCCGAATTAAGCACATTGATGACGCCGCGACCATCACGGGTTTGTAACCAATCATCTAAATTTAGTGCAGGCTCGCCGAATAAATTTGCCGCACCTTCGTTTTCTAAGGTTAATAAGGCACGTTGAATGGCGCCCACACTGGCGGCGGACACGTTGCCATATTCCACTTGGAAGGTTTTGGCATTTTCCGCCACATATTTCAACATGGCACGCAGGTCTTTTAGGTCGATAAGCAATAAGCCTTTGTCATCTGCCACACGGAACACCAGGTTGAGTAAACCTTCTTGCGTCGCGTTTAGATTTAATAAACGGGAGAGCAACAACGGCCCCATTTCGGAAATGGTGGTACGGAGCGGAATGCCGGTTTCACCGAACACGTCCCAGAAGGAAACAGGGTAGCCGCTCAAATAGCTTTCGCCGCCTAAATTGAATTGTTCAATACGCTCGGCGATTTTGCCTTGCATCGCGCCCGGCTGCACTAAGCCAGAAAGGTCGCCTTTCACATCCACTAAAAACACCGGTACGCCGTCGTCACTAAAGGCTTCCGCCATTTTGCGTAATGTAACTGTTTTGCCTGTGCCGGTAGCGCCGGCGATTAAACCGTGGCGGTTAGCCATTTTCGCAGTAATGCCGAGAGTCTGTCCTGCTTCGGTTCGTGATAATAAATATTGTGTCATAACTGTTCCTTGTAAAAGATGAAATTTGTTGTGTGAATAATAAGGAAAAAATAAAGTGCGGTCAAAAAATGTGGCGTTTTTTAGCTAAAAATAGACCTGATAAAAGGATTGATCCTCCATTGCTAATGATTTATTCTTGTTATTC
>CAJPST010000159.1 GCA_905373425.1 uncultured Mesocricetibacter sp. | reverse complement strand
TCACCATGGTGATTGTTACTCATGAAATGGAGTTTGCAAAAAATGTCGCTGATCGTGTGGTGTTTATGGCAGAAGGCGGTATTGTCGAACAGGGGATAGCAAAAGAAGTGATCGAAAATCCACAACAGGAACTAACAAAACGATTTGTTCGTCAATTTTCCGATCCCGTTGAATTTTATATTTAGAGGTTATGATGACGCTGAGCCGACAATTAGCCGATCTAGTTATGCAAACTCCTGAAATTGATAATAAAGATGTTATCAACGCTGCGAAACGCGGTGTCATCGATTTTTTTGCTGCCAGCCTACATGCTATAAATGAAAAAGAAACTATGAAAATAAAACAATGGATTATAGATGAGGGCGGCACTCCCAAAGCATGGCTACTCGGACATAAAACTAAAGCGACTGCCGCTCAAGCCGCATTATTAAACGGTTTCCAAGCTCATCTGCTGGATTATGACGATGTTCATGCTGATGTGCGGGGACACCCAAGTGCGGTCATTTTATCGGCGCTTTTTGCTTCAATTGATTTAACATCCGCGGACAAAATTTACGGCAGGCGTTTTTTGACTGCTTATGTTATCGGCATTGAAATCATGGCTCGCCTCGGACAGGCATTAAATCCCTCCCATTATATTAGAGGCTGGCATAGCACTGCAACCTTAGGCGGAATAGCCGCAGTTGCAGCAATTTGTTATTTGCATCGCTATGATTTTCTTCGACAAGCGTTTGCTTTAGCCGCTACTCAAGCTGCCGGATTACGTGTAATTTTCGGCACGCCGATTAAACCGCTACATGCAGGACTAGCAGCACAAACGGCGATACGGAGCATCGCATTGTTACAAAACGGATTAACCGCAGATTGTGATTTTTTGGATCCGCAAAAAGGCTTTATTGCCGTTTACGGAGAGAAAGGCTCAGAGTTACTGTTGGACAACTGGGGAAGCGAATGGAAAATCAATAATCCCGGACTGTGGTTTAAAAGCTATAGTTACTGCTCTGCCGCTGCTTATGTTGCCGATGCCGCTAATCTATTGTTTAAGCAGCATCAATTTGAGTTACAACAAATTGAACGTATTGACTTGATTTTTTCCCCTCAAGGAGACAGCGCACTAATTTATCCTCGACCTAAATTTAACCGGCAAGGACGATTCTCCGCCGAATATATTGCCGTAAAATCTTTGCTGGGTGAGCCATTGGACTTTACTGTGTTTGACGATGAACCCGTTTCGCCGCATATAACCGCGTTAATAGAAAAATGTAAGCGTTCATACTACGAAGAAAAGCAATCTCAGCGTTTTGCGGCAGTAAAAGTGCGGTTAAAAAATGACGAGTTTTTTCAACAGCGTATTGAGCATCCTCAGGGCAGTCCGAAAAACCCGTATTCAGATCAAGCGCTTTATCACAAGCTAGCAGAAGCAGTGAAAGATGAAACTCTTGCTCATCAACTATTTGAAGATATTTATGATTTTCCCGATCACGAAATAAAAACTTTTATTAATAAATACCTAATTCGACTTTAAAGGAGAAATATTATGTCAACATTCGAAATAATTACACAAGAAAACCCATTACTGGCTGACTTTTTACGGGATTTCCGCCGTGAGCGTCATCAATATCCCGAATTATCTAACGAAGAATTTCAAACTACGGAAAAACTACGCGAAGTGCTGCAACAACATCAAATTAAGATTTTAGATCTACCGCTAAAGACCGGCTTAGTGGCAGAAATTGAGGGGGCACAAGCAGGTAAAACCGTTATTCTGCGTTCAGACATTGATGCACTCCCAATTACTGAAGAAAGTGGCGTAGAATATAGCTCGAAAAAACAAGGTGTGATGCATGCCTGTGGGCATGATTTTCATATGACTGCGGCACTGGGCGCAGCGATCTTATTGAAGCAACATCAAGCACAATTAAAAGGAACCGTGCGAATCCTATTTCAGGCAGCGGAAGAAACCGGTTTAGGCGCACTAGATATGATTAAGACAGGTGTATTAGATAATGCTGATATCATTTTCGGTATTCACAACGATCCGACTCTACCTGTAGGGGAGCTAGGCACCAAAGCTAATGCACTGACCGCAGGTGTAGATCGCTTTGAAATTAAGATTAGTGCTAAAGGTGCACATGCTGCCCGCCCACATGACGGTAATGACCCGATTATTATATTGTCTTATTTAATCAATATGATACAGTCTATTATCAGCCGCAATGTAGCCTCTAATGAAAATGCTGTCGTATCCATTACGCAAGTCCACAGCGGTAACACCTGGAATGTGATCCCAGATAGTGCCTATCTGGAAGGCACGGTAAGAACATTCAATCAAAATACACGTGAATTGATTGAGAAACGCTTTCGTGAAATTATCCAAGGCATAAAATACACTTTCAATGCGGAAGTAGAATTGGTTTGGCATGCAGGCCCACCTTCTGTGGTGAATGCTCCGGAATGGATTGATTTCACCTTAAAAGTTGCCGAACAATACGGCTTTAATGCTAAATTAGTGGAAGCCAGCCCGATCGGAGAGGATTTTGCGTTCTACCAACAAAGATTGTGCGGTGTATTTATTATGATCGGCTCCGGAGGTCCCTACGCACTGCACCACCCTAAATTCAGAGTGAGTGACAGTGTGCTATACCCGACGGCAAATTACCTATACCGGTTAGCCAAGACCTATTTGGAGGAGAACTAAAACAAAAAGGCTTGGGATATTTATTCCCAAGCCTTTATTTACTTTTAGCGATAAATTTACAAATTATTCAACCGTACTTGTAGCCACTGTTGTTCCAGCATACTCGCATCTTTCTGCGCAGCCTGATAACGTGCCTTAGCACCTTCTTTATCACCCTTTGCCAACAGAATATCACCGGTTAGTAATTCTTTACGGCTATTCCACGTTGGATCTTTTACCAAATTCAAGCTAGATAAAGCAGCATCGAATTGCTGTTGCTGAAATTGAACGCCGGCTAAACGCAATGCACTAATTGAAGAAAAAATATCGTCAGGTGATTGCTCAAGGGCCTGCTTCAATGCGTCCTCAGCCTGAGCGTAATCTTGTGCATTAACTGCATTTTTTGCTTTATCCAACAATGCTAAGGTAGCGTAAGCAGTTTTATTATTTGCTTTTACGAAAGCGTCGAGCTTTTCATTTTTTGCTGTCAAATCTTGCGAAGCATAAATAATTTGTTCGTATTGAGCCGACAATTGCTGTGCCTTGTTAGCTTGATGCTCTTGCCAATAACGCCAACCGAAAGAACCACCAACAGAAAGAATTACTGCTACAATAATGGTTTTATAGTTTTCATTCCACCAGTTTTTAATTTCGTTAATCTCTTGTTCTTCTTCAATTGTATAGGCCATGTTTTACCCCTTTAAATAAAAAAATGGTTGCAAATATTCAACAATATCGGTTACAGGTATGCTTTTTTGCTCCGCTCCGGTTAATAGTTCTTTCACCGCTACTTGTTGACTTTGCACTTCGCTTTCGCCAATTACCAACGCAATGCGCGCTCCGTTTTTATCGGCACGTTTAAATTGTTTCTTAAAGTTCCCACCACTGCAATGGGTCATGATACGCACTTCAGGTAATACCGAACGCAATCTATCCGCAAGCTGAAATGCCGTTTGAGCCGTCCCTTCACCGGCAAAAACAATATAAATATCGACCGCACTTTTTAGTTGAATGGCGGTATTAACTTCCTGTACCAGCAACACCAAACGCTCCAGTCCCATGGCAAAGCCGACGCTTTCTGTTGCATGACCGCCTAATTGTTCGACCAAACCGTCATAACGACCGCCTCCGCATACCGTACCTTGTGCTCCTAAAGCAGAAGTCACCCATTCAAACACGGTTTTGTTGTAATAATCCAAACCGCGTACCAGTTTTTGGTTTACTTCGTATTTGATTCCGAGACTATCCAGTAATGCGCATAATTGCGAAAAATGTTCACGCGATTCGTCATCCAAATAATCATGCAGTTTCGGTGCATCGTTTAACACTTGCTGTACACGTTGATCTTTGCTGTCTAAAATGCGTAGCGGATTAGTGGTTAAACGGCGTTTGCTATCTTCATCTAAAATATCAATATGATTTTTCAGGAAACCCACCAATGCTTGGCGATAGTTTTTCCGTGCCTCTAACGAACCAATAGAATTCAGTTGAAGTGTCACGTGTTCAAAAATGCCCAACTTTTTCCATAAATCAGCAGTAAGTATAATCAACTCCGCATCAATTTCAGGATTAGGGATGCCGAAAACTTCTACACCAACCTGATGGAACTGCCGATAGCGCCCTTTTTGCGGTCGTTCGTAACGGAACATCGGTCCCATATACCACAGACGCTGCTCCTGATTATATAAAAGCCCGTGTTCAATCCCTGCACGCACACAGCCTGCCGTACCTTCAGGACGCAAGGTGAGACTCTCCCCATCACGATCATCGAAAGTGAACATTTCTTTTTCTACTACATCGGTCACCTCGCCGATGGCACGGGCGAACAGTGGAGTACTTTCCACAATCGGCATACGGATTTCAGAGTAACCATATGCCTGTAAAACCGACCGTACTTTCTGCTCCACCCATTGCCATAATGGGGTTTCCGTCGGTAAACAGTCATTCATACCGCGAATGGCTTGAATTGTTTTTGCCACGTTAATTTTCCTTAAATAATTCTGTTTTTTGGATCTTGCG
>CAJPST010000158.1 GCA_905373425.1 uncultured Mesocricetibacter sp. | reverse complement strand
CGCTATGACTGGAATAGCCCGCTTCGTACAAGATAAAGAGTTGAAAAAAATTTTACGTGAAACCGACGGACTTGGCACCGAAGCTACTCGTGCAGGAATTATTGAATTATTGTTTAAACGTGGCTTTTTATATAAAAAAGGCAAAAATATTCATAGCTCGGAGGCCGGAAGGATCTTGATTCAAGCGTTACCCGACATTGCCACCCAACCGGATATGACCGCGCACTGGGAATCCCAGCTTACCGGCATCAGCCAAAAACAGACCAGCTACCAACAATTTATGGAAACTCTTACACAAATGCTACCGGATTTGGTACGTTATGTGAATTTTAACGCGTTACGTCGCCTAAGCTCGGTCGAAAAACCAATAACGAAAAAAACAGCACGCAAGAAAGCATAAGCTAAAAGTGCGGTGAAAAAATCGAGTGTTTTATAAATTCTGTTTGAATTTAAGTCAATTAATGCGCTTTTTTCGAAAAGCACTTGCGCAACACGGTAATATTGGTTAATATCCCCGCGTTTAGTTTATTGCCTTTTAACTTAATATAAAAAGTAGCAAAGAGAAGAAAATAATGTATCAAGCCCTATTAGTTATCTATTTATTAATTTCCATCGCCCTGATCGGTTTTATCTTACTCCAACAAGGTAAAGGCGCTGACGCAGGCGCATCATTTGGTGGTGGCGCTTCAGGCACAATTTTCGGCTCAGCAGGCTCAGCGAATTTTTTATCACGTACAACCGCAATTTTAGCCATTGCGTTCTTTAGCATTAGCATTGTTATTGGAAATATCAATTCACACCGAAACAATGTTAAAGAAGGCAAATTTGACGACTTATCACAAACAGCGGAACAATTACAAAAAACCGCTCCGGCTGCGACTGAAAATAAAAATAACGATATACCACAAAATTAAAATTTAACTAAATTAAAACGCTCTGGTGGTGGAATTGGTAGACACGCTATCTTGAGGGGGTAGTGTCCATCGGACGTGCGAGTTCAAGTCTCGCCCAGAGCACCAATTTTTTTTTAAAGATCGCAGTTTTGCGATCTTTTTTATTGCCTTTTCTTAAAAAGATTATTTATTGAGTTAATTATATATTAACCAAAATGTCTTTTACACGATGACCGAGTTGATTGCTAAACAATCATGTAGATTTTTTTCTCAGTGACACCTCTCCGCCATTAAAACGCAACAATTCTTCCTTGTCATTACTCTCCAATTGCAAATATCCATATTCGTCAATCCCCCGTTCAATTCCTGAAATCGTTTGTTTTTCGGTAATAATATTAACTGCTTCACCAAAGAAATAATCTAATTCCTGCCATTTTTGACGAAATTCTGCGTTAATTCCATTATGTTCAAATTGTTCCAAACGATGATAAATTTGCTTGATAATTTGAATAATAAGCTGATTACGTTCTAAATTGGGTAATACTTCACACAGTTCCGCCCAAGGTTGATCAATATGATCCGTTAACTTCGGTAACGATAAATTAATACCTATCCCTACAATCAAATTTAATAACCCATTCTTTATGTTGGCAATTTCAACCAAAATGCCTGCTAATTTACGTCCGTTAAGCAAAATATCATTCGGCCATTTGACGGAAACTCCATCCGCCCCAGCTTGCTGCAGGGCTTCCACAATTGCTACACCAATTACCAGACTCAAACCTTCAATAGATTTTTTCGGTTCAAATGACCAATAAAAGCTTAAGATGGCTTGCCCGGCAAATGGCGAAAGCCATTGTCTCCCTCGTCTTCCTCGCCCTGCGGTTTGGTATTCCGCCAAACAAAGATCGCCTTTATTCAGTTGTGTTAAATGTTCCAATAAATATTGATTTGTCGAATCAATCACAGGTTTGATAAATACCTGATAAGGCTTAAGGCTTTTAGCTAGAAAAGTAAAATCAAGAAGCTCTAGTTGTGGAATTAAACGTACGCTGTCTTGCGTAATTTCAAACTCAATTCCCTGCTGTTGCAATATGTTAAGTTCATGTTGCAATGCCTTCGTCTCAAGTTGTAAAAGTGCGGTCAGTTTTTTGAAAGAATTTGACTCCCCATCAGACAATATTTCAAGCAATTTAGACATTTTTTTCTCCATTATTTATTGAGTTCTTTTTTACCATAATTCACCCAAAAGATGAATTTTTTAACGAAAATAAATTCCCAAATGAAGCCTAAATCTGTATAATCCGTCCGCAATATTTTTAGTTCAACTTTAATTAAGAGAGAATATTGCAATGCTAAGAATCAAACAGGAAGCTCTGACTTTCGATGATGTTCTGCTAGTTCCAGCACATTCTACTGTGCTACCGAACACAGCTGACTTATCCACGCAACTCACCAAAACCATTCGTCTGAATATCCCAATGTTGTCTGCCGCGATGGACACCGTAACTGAAACCAAGCTCGCCATTTCGCTAGCTCAAGAAGGCGGAATAGGGTTTATCCACAAAAATATGTCAATTGAACGGCAAGCAGACCGCGTACGCAAAGTGAAAAAATTTGAAAGTGGCATCGTTTCTGATCCCGTTACCGTAACACCTGATTTAACTCTAAGGGAATTAACCGAAATCGTCAAAAAAAATGGGTTTGCCAGCTTTCCTGTAGTGGATAAAGATAAGAATTTAGTCGGCATTATTACGGGGCGTGACACTCGCTTTATGACCGATTTAAACAAAACCGTTTCCGAATTAATGACTCCTAAAGAGCGCTTGGTTACAGTTCAACGCAATACGAACCGTGATGAAATTTTCGGTCTAATGCACAAACACCGAGTGGAAAAAGTGTTGGTTGTCAATGATGATTTCAAATTAAAAGGGATGATTACCCTAAAAGACTACCAAAAAGCCGAACAAAAACCGAATGCCTGTAAAGATGAATTTGGTCGCCTGCGTGTAGGGGCGGCGGTAGGTGCCGGGCCGGGAAATGAAGAAAGAATCGAAGCTTTAGTCAAAGCCGGCGTGGATGTGCTTTTAATTGACTCATCACATGGACATTCCGAGGGTGTGTTACAACGGGTACGTGAAACTCGTGCCAAATATCCCGATTTGCCAATTGTAGCGGGTAATATTGCTACCGCTGAAGGTGCCATTGCTCTTGCTGATGCTGGCGCGAGTGCCGTAAAAGTGGGAATTGGTCCAGGCTCTATTTGCACAACGCGTATTGTGACAGGTGTAGGAGTGCCACAAATCACTGCTATTGCCGAAGCGGCAGAAGCCTTGAAAGATCGTAGTATTCCGGTTATTGCCGATGGAGGAATCCGCTATTCAGGCGATATTTCTAAAGCTATCGCAGCCGGGGCTAGCTGTGTGATGGTTGGCTCTATGTTTGCCGGAACGGAAGAAGCTCCAGGCGAAATTGAACTCTATCAAGGCAGAGCATTCAAATCTTACCGTGGCATGGGGTCTCTTGGTGCTATGAGTAAAGGTTCGAGCGACCGCTACTTCCAATCAGACAATGCAGCAGATAAACTCGTGCCGGAAGGAATTGAAGGACGTATTCCATACAAAGGCTATCTTAAGGAAATCATTCATCAACAGATGGGGGGGCTACGCTCTTGTATGGGCTTAACTGGCTCTGCAACCATTGAAGATCTTCGCACTAAAGCACAGTTTGTCCGCATAAGCGGTGCGGGCATTAAAGAATCGCATGTGCATGATGTGACAATCACTAAGGAAGCTCCAAACTATCGCATGGGCTAATCTTATAAGCGGTCCGATTTTAGGAAATCTGACCGCTTAAAGATAATTTACTAAACTTGGGCTTTCCTCACTTTCTCAATATCACAAATCACACCAATAGCAACCTTGTTTTAATTAAAAAACATGAGAGTTTCCTTGTTTGTCTAGATTGAGTTTAACTCTCATATTCTAAACAGGAAACTCTCACTTTTATATCTAATTTGTCAGATTAGGTATACTCTTTTAAAGCTAACTATTTTACTTATTCTTCTGAAGATAATCTTCCATATTTATATTCAGTAATCATATTTGTATCGGTAATTACTTCCGGATTACGCTTCAACACTGAAAAATCAATATCCTTATATTCAATTAAAGGTACTTCAGCAATTCTATTTACACCTTTAAGTAATTCTTCATTAGATTGAAAGAGCGGTCTGCCATCTTCCCATTTCAAGTTAGACAGTGTAGTGCTAATTTGCTCTCTTGTCGGTGCAGAAATAGGCTTTAATGATGCTAATGACATCTTATGATATACATAAGAATAAGGGAATACGGATTTTGATGTTTCATAGGCATCATAAGAACCAGTTGTATTAAAATAAATAAATCCATCTTCGTTTAAATGTTCTTTTGTAACCTGCAGAAACTCTTTACTTAATAAATTGGTAGCATAATTACGCCAATGAAAAGTAGTATTCATTAAAACGAAATCAAATTTCTTCTCAGGATTTTTATTTAGCCAACGGCGACCATCATCTGTAATAATATTTACTCTTTTATCTTTTAGTAAATGAGCCATTGCAGGATAAGATGACGCTAATTCCACATAAGCAGGATTTAATTCAATGATTGTTATAGATTCAATACCTGGAACACTGGTTAAAACTCTTGCCCACGAACCGGTACTTAATCCAATAACTAAAATATTTTTTGCATTCGGAGCTATAACCGGTAATAAATAAGCGCGATGAATACCATTGCTGTTATGGTTTAGATCAGTATTTAACATACCATCATAAACGTTTCCACCCAAAACGATATGATCATTATTTTTATCTAAATCAACTTG
>CAJPST010000157.1 GCA_905373425.1 uncultured Mesocricetibacter sp. | reverse complement strand
AAAAGAATAAGTTATCAAATAAAGATTCAGCAGCTTCTTTTGTCGGCGGCTCACCAGGACGCATCATTCTGTAAATTTCGACTAATGCGCTTAAACGATCATAGGAAGGATCTACACGCAAAGTTTCAGAAATATAAGGGCCGTAATCTAAGTCATTGGTAAATAAAGTTTCAATTGTATTGTAACCTGCCGCTACTAGTTTCGGTAACACATCTAGGGTTATTTCCATGTTAGCAGGACAAATCAGCTCGCCTGATTCCAAATCCACATAATCTTTTGCTGCAACTTTACCAATAATATATTCAGTCGGTACTTCCACTTGCGTAATTTGATCTTTTTCCAGTGCTCGGATATGGCGTGCAGTAATACGACGACCAAGTTCTACATAAACTTTACCATTTGCCTCAATATCAAAGGTTGCCGTCTCACCACGCAATCTTTCAGGCACTAGCTCCATCAGCAACTTATTGTCTTTAATTTCAAAAATGACTTTTTCAAAGAACAAATCTAAAATCTGCTCGGTGGTGTAATGCAGAGCGCGAAGAATAATAGTTGCCGGCAATTTACGACGGCGGTCAATACGTGCAAATAAATTATCTTTCGGATCAAATTCAAAATCCAACCATGAACCACGGTAAGGAATAATGCGTGCGTTATATAGCACTTTACCTGAAGAATGAGTTTTACCTTTGTCGCTATCAAAGAATACACCAGGGCTGCGGTGTAATTGGGATACGATAACGCGCTCAGTACCATTAATGACAAAAGTACCGTTATCGGTCATCAATGGGATTTCACCCATATACACATCTTGTTCTTTAATATCTTTAATTGTACCCGGTGCAGCATCTTTATCATAGCTGACCAAGCGTAATTTTACTCGTAACGGTGCCGCATAAGTGGTTCCACGAATTTGACATTCACGCACATCAAAAACCGGTTCGCCTAACTTATAGCTGACATATTGCAATTCCGTACTACCGTTATTGCTGACTATAGGAAACACCGAACGGAATGCGGCTTCTAAGCCTTGTTGCCCCTCGGGATCTCTTTGGATAAATTTTTCAAAAGAATCTAATTGAATTGTTAATAAATAAGGTATGTCCAAAACTTGCGGACGTTTGCCGAAGTTTTTACGGATACGTTTTTTCTCGGTATAGGAGTAAACCATTGGGGGTCCTCTGTATAATGTTCAGTGTGACCGACTTGATACCCCAAGTGCGGTTTCATTTTACTACGCTTTATAAAATGCACGTTGACAGTGTATCAATGTATTTGAACCCGTTTGTTAGATACCGCACTCTGAACCTTACTTCTGACGAGCGGATTGCAGTTAAATTAAAAAGCCTGATTTAATCCAACTAAAAGCAATTAAACGGAGAGTGTATTTTTATGCTGGTTTGACAGCACAAAATGGCTGATGGTAACCCACCAGCCATTAATGCCCGAAACAAGGCAAATTTAAAACATTAAAATTATTTAATGTCTACTTTCGCGCCTGCTTCTTCTAATTCTTTCTTAAGCGCATCAGCTTCAGCTTTAGAGGCACCCTCTTTCACTGTTGCCGGTGCAGATTCAACTAAGTCTTTAGCTTCTTTCAAACCTAAACCAGTTGCACCACGAACTGCTTTGATTACTGCAACTTTGTTAGCACCTGCTTCAGCAAGGATAACATCAAATTCAGTTTTCTCTTCAGCTGCTTCTGCTGGACCGGCTGCTACTGCAACTGCTGCCGCTGCTGCTGATACACCAAATTTTTCTTCCATTGCAGAAATTAATTCTACGATCTCAGATACTGATTTTGAAGCAATCGCTTCAATGATTTGTTCGTTAGTTAATGACATAACAATCAATTCCTAAAATAAATAAAGTTAAACGAGTTAAGAAGTATTTGCTTAAAATTAAGCCGCTTCTTGTAATTTGTCGCGTACTGCCGCCAAAGTGCGTACAAGTTTTCCTGCCGCAGCTTCTTTCATTGTACCCATTAAACGTGCAATCGCTTCTTCGTAAGTTGGTAAAGTTGCCAAGAAATTAATATCTTGGATTTTACCTTCAAAGGCTGCACCTTTAATTTCAAACTTATCGTTTGCTTTCGCAAAATCTTTAAACAAACGTGCCGCAGCACCTGGATGTTCGTTAGAGAATGCGATAAGTGTCGGACCGGTAAACGTATCTTTTAAGCACTCGAAATCAGTACCTTCTACTGCACGACGTAATAAAGTATTACGAACAACACGCATAGAAACACCAGCTTCGCGAGCTGATTTACGTAATTCAGTCATTTTATCTACTGTAACACCACGGGAATCCGCGATCACAGCAGAAAGGGCACCTTTGGCTGCTTCATTTACTTCGGCAACAATTGCTTGTTTGTCTTGAAGATTTAATGCCATTGGCTTTTAGCTCCTGAATACACTCCGATTACTCGGAATTAAATTACCTAATACAAACAACATACTAGGACGACTTCGGTGTCCAGAAGCAGAAAAATTCTTACTCTGTTCACCATCTACGTAGGTAATTAAGAAAACTCTGTGAAATTTCACCGCACTTTTATTTCCATAATTATGCTGTTTTCCCCTACGGTCTTAGACGGGGCTTGATAGGCAAGCACCATCATTTACAGCTTTGCTGTAATCAAGGCTGTGTATTCTATAAGAAATCGACTCAACTGTAAAGAAAAATTCAAAATTTAGATTACATATTTAGGTCAGCTCAACGTTAGCATATAATCATGAACAAATTCCCAATTCAGAGCCTATGTCACAATTGGTGTAAACTCCTATTTCTGAGAAAGAATAGTTAAAATTCATTGTAAAATTCAACCATACTTTGACAATTTAGAGGAAATCTAGCATGAAAAAACTACTCGCCCTAATAATGTTGCTTTTAGTGTTTGGTCTGGCTGGTTGCGCTTCATACCCATCATCAACGACGAAAGAGCCGATTGAGATGTTTATGTTCAGTCAACATGGCAGACTTTTTGTCTTTACCGCCAAAGATAGTTTTGAACTCCAAGGACCTGCTGTTTCCGATTTATGGAAATTTCTGAATAGCCCGCATACTAAAGTTATTGAAAAGGTACAGCCAACGTTAAATATCAATGAAAAAGACAGAACTGTTTATGCCCAGTTAAGTGTGTATGTGCGGGTGGATAACTTAACGGAAAAACAACGCAATGAATTATTGAATAAGTTTATGTTTACCCCGACACCTGAAGAGGCCAAAAAGAAATTGCAGCAGGATTATGGTATTTCGCCTCAGTTTGATATTTATGATACAGGTTATGTTGCGGAGGGGGTTATTCGACAATATGAAAATCGGGATGAATTGTTGGCAAAACATAAACTTGCGAAACCAATTATGGCGACAGTCCACCGAAATTATGAGGCCGAGAGCAACTGCTGCTATTCGGATGAACCGGAAATGATTAACCCACTTGTCATTTTGGTAGCACCATTATGGTTCCCACTTGCGATGTTAGATTGCCTAAATGAGCGAAGCGGATTCCTTGATTTTTGCCCGTTTCGTTAAATAATACAACTTACTGTTACTGGATGCAGTAGGATTAATTAACCAATCATGTACCTTATAACCCCCCCCATTCGAAGGGGGATTTTTTTATGTTATTTAACAAATGAATCAAAGGTTAATTCGTAATCATCGTCATCCCGAGTATATTTCAGATAACGAGGGAACTGTTCGCCGGCAAATTTCTTTACTGTGACATCTTTATCCCCGGTTTTAAATTGATAAGTGATTTCTGTGACTTCTTGTTTGTTATATTTTACAGTGCTTTCACTTTTACGCACAAAGACGTTTTCCATAGGGTACAATTTCTTACCGTTTGTAAGCTGGAAGCTGGTCGGCAATTTTTCGTAATAAGTTAACTGAAATGCCATTGAAAATAAATCAAAAGTCGGCAGTTTGGCAATTTCGGTTTTCAGTCCGTCTTTCAATTTGCCATATTCGATATTGTTACCTTCGACTTTTGTCTGTGAATAGGTTTTATCGTTACGAATATCTTTATATGCAGTCATCCGAAATTGTTTATTGACCTGCACTCCGTTGGTAATAAATTGAATGTTATAAAGTGGTACGTTAATTTTGGCGAGAATGGAATACTGAGTACCGTTTTCTTTAAAATGAACGTAAGCCGGCATTAAGTAATTAGAACTATACTTGATGTTCAAATCTGCCGCTTGTGCTGTAGCTAGAGCACAAAGTGCGGTCAAAAAAATAGCCGTTTTTTTAGATGCGGCGCAAATTAAAGCAGAAAAATTCGATATAAAAGTCTTCATTTCGTTCCTTTCCAAATGATTGTTAGAAGAAAAATAGGGTAAGTCGCCTCACCCTACGCAATGCTTTAGACAAAATGTTGCACGTAAAGTTTAGCGTGCCGGCACAAAACCGATGGCCTTATATACGCTATCCAACGTTTTTTTTGCGCGGGCACTGGCTTTTTGTGCCCCTTCGGCCGCAATTTTATCTAATAGAGCTTCGTCGTTACGGAAATGGTAAAAACGTTCCTGCAAGCCGCTAAGCATAGCAGATACCTCTTCTGCTACGGCAGTTTTTAAATGACCGTACATTTTACCTTCAAATTCTTTTTCCAACTCAGCAATCGTTTTTCCTGATACGCCTGATAGAATATCCAACAGATTGGACACCCCCGCTTTATTTTGGCGATCATAGCGCACTACCGGTGGTTCGTCGGAATCTGTTACCGCACGTTTAATTTTTTTCGCTACGTCTTTTGGATTTTCCAGTAAAC
>CAJPST010000156.1 GCA_905373425.1 uncultured Mesocricetibacter sp. | reverse complement strand
GCTTTATTACTACAGCAATACCGGCAATTTTATCTATTGCCGTTAATACACTTGCAAAAACTCCGATTAACGCAACTCTTACAACAATCTGACACACCGAAACAACCGCTATTGATCCCCGTGGTCTTTCGGCTAACGAATGAACAACTTATCTGTTGGCAACAACAAAAAGATTTTTTTGCTCAAACGGGATTTATTTTTGATGAACATTTAGCCCAACAGCGGATTACATTAAATTCCGTTCCCGGCTGTCTACGCCAACAAAATTTACAGAAATTAGTGATTTCGTTACTCTCAACTGATATTGAAAAAATGTCCGAATTTTTAACCGCACTTTGTGAGCTATCGGAGTTTAATCCTATTCACGTGTTTGCCGACGCAGTTAATTTATTGCTCGAAGTTGAGCGGCTAATAGAAAAACAGAATGAAATCAGCTTACAATCCTTACTTATTAAAATTGATTTCAGTCAGTATTTAGAGGCTGTTTAAAATAATAGATGAGAAAATGTAAATGTCGAAGAAACCGATTGCCATTTTTTTAATGGGACCAACCGCCTCCGGAAAAACTGATCTTGCCATTCAATTGCGGCAAAATTTGCCCGTAGAAGTTATCAGCGTCGATTCAGCATTGATTTATAAAGGAATGGATATCGGCACGGCAAAGCCAAGTAAAGCGGAACTAGTCTTAGCACCACATCGATTAATTGACATTATCGACCCGTCGGAAAGCTATTCAGCTGCTAATTTCCGTGAAGATGCCCTACATGAAATGGCTGATATCACAGCGCAAGGTAAAATCCCCCTCTTAACAGGCGGTACAATGTTGTATTACAAAGCCTTATTGGAAGGGCTTTCGCCGTTGCCACAAGCTGATGAAAATGTGCGCGCGGAAATTGAATGTACGGCGGAGAAATTCGGTTGGCAACACCTTCATTTGGAGCTTAAAAAAATAGATCCAATTTCTGCGGAACGAATTAACCAAAATGATGGTCAAAGAATTAGCCGAGCTTTAGAGGTATTTTACCTAACCGGAAAATCATTAACCGAATTAACCGAGCAAAAAGGTGAACAATTACCTTATAATCTGTTACAATTTGCTATCGCTCCAAAAGATCGCGCAATCTTGCATCAACGGATTGAACAACGCTTTCATAAAATGATCGAACTTGGTTTCCAAAAGGAAGTAGAACAACTCTATCGGCGCGATGATTTACACCCGGATTTGCCGTCTATTCGTTGCGTTGGTTATCGACAAATGTGGGAATTTTTGCGTGGTGACTATGGCTATGATGAAATGATTTTTCGTGGCATCTGCGCAACTCGCCAACTTGCTAAACGCCAAATAACTTGGCTACGCGGTTGGAAATCAGAAATTCAGTGGCTTGACAGTCTGCAAATAGGCAAAAGTCAACAAACTATTCAACAAGCCTTTGATTTAGCTATACAAAATCAATAAAACTTGTTATTATTGGACGACAGGAAGTATTCAGTCGAATTTTATCACTATAAATATAAATAAAGAGGAAAGTAAAATGGCAAAAGGACAATCTCTACAAGATCCTTACTTAAACGCATTACGTCGCGAACGCATTCCGGTTTCTATCTACTTAGTTAACGGAATCAAATTGCAAGGACAAATCGAATCTTTTGATCAATTTGTTATTCTATTGAAAAACACTGTAAATCAAATGGTTTATAAACACGCAATTTCAACTGTTGTGCCTGCACGATCGGTATCTCACCATAATAACAATACGCAACAAGGTCAACACAATCAGGCTCAACAGACAGAAACTCCTGCTGCTGAACCTCAAGCGGAATAATATTGAGTAACTCCGTCAATATTGATTCGCGAAGTGCGGGAAATTTAAGTCAAAATTCGACCGCACTTTGGTCTCCGCCCTCCCAAGCTACAACAAGTCTTTGTGATGAAATAAATGACAAAGCGGTTGTTGTTCATGTTTTCTTTTCGCAAAATCGTAACCTTGAAGATTTGAGCGAATTTCAGCAACTCGCCGAATCTGCAAAAGTCGAAATTTCACAACTAATTACTACAGCTCGTTCTGTTCCGCAGGCTAAATACTTTGTTGGTGAAGGTAAAGCTCAAGAAATCGCACAAGCCGTAGAAATACATAATGCTAATGTGGTGTTGGTTAATCACAGCTTAACACCGGCGCAAACCCGTAATTTGGAAAGCATTTGCCAATGTCGTGTTGTGGATCGAACCGGTCTGATTTTAGATATTTTTGCTCAACGAGCCCGTTCGCATGAAGGAAAGCTGCAAGTTGAACTGGCACAGCTAAAGCATTTAGCAACCCGTTTGGTGCGACGTAAAACAGGATTAGATCAGCAAAAAGGTGCCGTCGGCTTACGTGGCCCGGGGGAAACCCAGCTGGAAACCGATCGACGTTTAATTAAAGTACGTATCGCGCAATTACAAAACCGATTGGAAAAAGTCGAAAAACAACGTAATCAAAATCGTCAAACACGAAAAAAAGCGGACATCCCGACTATTTCTTTAGTAGGCTATACTAACGCAGGCAAATCCACGTTGTTTAATCAACTCACTCAAGCAAACGTGTACGCAGCAGATCAGCTGTTTGCCACCCTTGATCCCACTTTACGTCGTTTATCAATTCAAGATGTCGGCACAACTATTTTAGCCGATACGGTTGGTTTTATTAGAGATTTGCCACATGACTTGGTTTCAGCATTTAAATCCACGCTACAAGAAACTACCGAAGCATCTTTACTGTTACATGTAATTGATTGCGCTGATCCGCGCAAATTAGAAAATATCGCTGCGGTAAACGAGGTGCTCACCGAAATCAAAGCAAATGAAGTACCGCTCCTATTGATTTATAATAAAATTGATCAGTTAGAAGATATACAACCGCACATTGAATACGATGAGCAAAACAAGCCGATTGCTGTTTATCTCTCGGCTCAATCAGGCGATGGCATCAATTTACTGGTTGATGCCATACGCGAACGCCTGAAAAATGAAATTCTACATTTTCGGTTAACGCTACCTTCGCAAGAAGGAAAAATTCGCCATCATCTTTATCGTTTAAATTGTATCCGTAAAGAAGAAATTAGCGAACAAGGAGATTTTTTACTGGAAATTCAAATTGATAAAGTAGAATGGTTAAAGCTTATCAAGCAATTTCCAAAACTCACAGAAAAATGACCGCACTTTCAGATACTCCCGAATATACCTTTTTCATATTTCTTTGATTTTTTCAATACCGTATTGCTTTAATTTATTGGCGATCGCCGTATGCGAAATGCCGAGACGGGCCGCCAGTTTACGCGTGCTAGGGAACTGCTCATAGAATCTTCGCAATACTTCCTCTTCAAATTTGCTCATAATTTCATCTAAAGTTTTATCGCCGAACTGTGCTACTGCTAAAGGTATCACCTCCGGTTCAACTAAATTTAAGCCATTGATATGCAGGCGATTATCCTCTGACAAACAGCAGGCACGATACAATGCGTTGTAAAGTTCACGGACATTACCGTGCCAATGATGACGTTGTAAGTATTGTAGAAAATCTTGCTCAAAGTGCGGTGGAGAAATATTGAGTTTTTGGCTAATTTGTAATAAAAAAGAACGCGTTAACTGCTCAATATCCTCTATCCTTTCCCGAAGAGGCGGAATATATAGCGACAACACATTTAAGCGATGAAATAAATCCCCTCGCACTTTCCCTTCGTCTGCATAATGTTGCAAGGGCACCTGAGAAGTACAAATAACGCGTACATCAGCGTAATGCTCCTGCTCCTCCCCTACCCTGCGGAATGTTCCGTCATTGAGGAAACGTAACAATTTGGCTTGTAAATTGAGGGGTAATTCGGCAACACCGTCGAGTAGCACCGTGCCACCATTAGCGTACTCAAAAAAACCGATACTGTGCTTATCACTCTCTGCACGTCCGAACATTTCACTTTCCGCGTCGCTGGTAGGCAGGCCGGCACAATTCACGGCAATAAATTTTTCCGCTCTGCGATTACTCAAATGATGACAGGCTTTTGCCAATAATTCTTTGCCTGTGCCGGTTTCTCCCTGTATTAACAAGGGTGCATCAAGCAATGCGAATTTTTTTGCTTTCCCGATCAGCTCTTTCATTTTAGGGCTTTCGGTCACAATATCATCAAACTCGCCAAATTGATTTACATTAAAATATTGTGAATTTTGATCCGCCATAACCCTATCCTAAATATTGCGCCTTAAGCAAAAAATTTAATCAATCATACCCTTTCACTGTAAACTTTGGAAGCTATTTATGGAAACTAATATTTACAACCTATCCATTTGTTTAATTTTATTCCCGCTAAATACCGTAGATTTTAAAGTCGTAAGCAATTCCTTATGAATATTGGTTAGACGTGGCTTTTCATTAGCTTGAAAAGCTAATGGACGACAGAATTCCATTGCTTTAATACCCAATCTTGCCGTCAATAACCCGACACCAATCCCCTGAGCCGCACGCGCCGATAGCTTTGCAGTTAAATCTTGCGATAACCACTCCATTCCGATTTCATGTACTAATTCCGAAGCACCTGCAAAGGCGGCATTCAGGAATACCATTCGTAACAAACGCAAACGACTAATATAACCCAATTCAATACCATAAATTTTTGCTATTTTATTGATTAAACTGATATTCCTCCACGCTATAAAAAACATATCTATCAATGCTAACGGACTGATCGCTACAATAACTGCCGCTTCCGCCGCATTTTTACTAATTAGATTTTTAGCTTGTTTATCAAAAGATTGCAGTACATTTTTACTAAACAAATAAGTCACTTCACGTGCTGAGTGAGCATCATTAATCTGTTTTTGCCACATATTTAAAGCCGGATTTTGCGCTTCAATTCGCATTGTTCGGGCAACCTCCAAACAAAGTTGCTGAGCCTGCTCCCCGTCTTGTGTCGAGCTCTCGTGCTGG
>CAJPST010000155.1 GCA_905373425.1 uncultured Mesocricetibacter sp. | reverse complement strand
GCGGTCAGTTTTTCCGCCGTTTTGGAACAAGGTTCGGGTCATCCGTTGGCTAAGGCGATTTTAACTTACGCCGGAAATATCACCTTACGCGAAGTGATACAATTCCGTACTCTGAAAGGATTGGGAGTAAGCGGTATAATCGATGGAGCAACAGTGCTATTGGGAAACCGCACATTAATCCAACAATATCAGATAGATACTGAGTTAGCAGAAAGGGATTTTGAAGCTGAAAGTGCAAAAGGCGCGACTACCGTATTTCTAGCACTTGAAGGACAACTGGCGGCGATGTTTGCTATTCGTGATCCGTTGCGTGAAGATAGCCGAGAGGCGTTACAGAGCCTTCATAAGCAGGGTTATCGATTAGTGATGTTGACAGGTGATCAGGAAAAAACAGCACAAACTATTGCTAGTGAAGCAGGAATCGATCATGTGATTGCAGGCGTGTTGCCGGAAGGTAAGGCGCAGGTAATTCAACGTTTGCAACAAGAGGGAGCGAAAGTCATTATGGTAGGAGATGGCATTAATGACGCACCGGCGCTGGCACAGGCGGATGTCGGTATAGCGATGGGCGAAGGTAGTGATATTGCTGTGGAAACCGCCGCATTGACCTTAATGCGTCATAGCCTGCATGGCGTATCGGATGCATTAGCCTTATCTAAAGCAACGTTGCGTAATATGCGGCAAAACCTGTTTTTTGCTTTTGTTTATAACAGTTTGGGAATTCCGCTAGCAGCAGGTGTGTTGTATCCGTTTTTCGGTATTCTACTTAATCCGATGATTGCTGGCGCAGCAATGGCATTTTCTTCTATTACGGTAGTGGGTAACGCGAATCGATTACTTAAATTTAAGCCGAACAATTAGAATAGGTTTGTTCTTGGGGAAAAGTGAATCTTCGCGAAAAACAGGTGAAAATTAAACATTTCTTGCTTATTTATTAGGCATGAATTCTTAAAAGCAATTTAGTTCCCTAAAAAATGTCGAAATATATTGATATAAGTCAATGAAAGATGTTTTTGTGCTTTTGACGGCTAAAAACTTTATGTATGATAATTGCCATCAAGTGGTGATAATTGCTTGATAATTCATAAAGTTCCTAAATAAAATAATCATAATTAATAGCTAAACTACTTTCCTACCACCCTTAGGCAGGGTGGTTTTTTTTCGTCTGTCAAATTCTATATCGCTTACATCTTCAATGGATTTCAAGTAAAATGATGCGCAATTTTTAATAAGGAACAAAAAATGTCAACACAATTCGTTTATACGATGCACCGAGTAGGCAAGGTGGTGCCGCCGAAACGTCATATTTTGAAAAATATTTCCCTAAGCTTTTTTCCTGGCGCAAAAATTGGTGTGCTCGGCTTAAACGGCGCGGGTAAATCCACGTTGCTTCGCATTATGGCGGGTATCGATAAAGATATTGAAGGGGAAGCTCGTCCACAACCGGGTATTAAAATCGGCTATCTTCCGCAAGAACCAAAACTAGAACCGCAACAAACGGTGCGTGAGGTGATTGAAGAAGCGGTGGGTGAAGTTAAACGTGCTTTAACCCGTTTAGATGAAGTTTATGCGTTATATGCCGATCCTGATGCTGATTTCGACAAACTTGCTGCCGAACAAGCAGAATTAGAAGCCATTATTCAAGCACATGATGGGCATAATTTAGACAACCAATTAGAGCGCGCCGCTGATGCATTACGTTTGCCGGACTGGGATGCCAAAATCGAGCATTTATCCGGGGGAGAACGTCGCCGTGTGGCACTTTGCCGTTTATTACTCGAAAAACCGGATATGCTGTTGTTAGAACGCTTCTTACACGACTACGAAGGCACTGTGGTGGCAATCACCCACGACCGCTACTTCTTAGATAACGTCGCCGGCTGGATCTTAGAGCTTGACCGTGGTGAAGGTATTCCTTGGGAAGGCAACTACTCTTCTTGGTTGGAACAAAAAGAAAAACGTTTGGCGCAAGAACAAGCGCAAGAATCTGCTCGCCAAAAATCTATTGAGAAAGAATTGGAATGGGTACGCCAAAATCCAAAAGGTCGTCAAGCGAAAAGCAAGGCGCGTATGGCGCGTTTTGATGAGCTTAATTCGAGCGAATATCAAAAACGTAATGAAACCAACGAACTCTTTATTCCACCTGGTCCACGCTTAGGCGATAAAGTCATTGAAGTGCAACATTTAAGTAAATCTTACGGCGACCGCACTTTAATTGATGATTTGTCTTTCAGCATTCCGAAAGGCGCTATCGTTGGGATTATCGGGGCAAACGGTGCGGGTAAATCTACCTTATTCCGCATGCTTTCCGGTAAAGAACAACCGGATTCCGGTTCCATCACCCTAGGTGAAACCGTTGTGTTGGCTTCCGTAGATCAATTCCGTGATGCGATGGACGACAAGAAAACCGTGTGGGAAGAAGTCTCTAACGGACAAGATATTTTAACTATCGGCAACTTTGAAATTCCAAGCCGCGCTTATGTAGGACGCTTCAACTTCAAAGGGGTCGATCAGCAAAAACGCGTGGGCGAGCTTTCCGGTGGTGAACGTGGTCGTTTGCATCTAGCAAAATTGTTACAAGCCGGCGGCAACGTGTTGCTATTGGACGAACCGACCAACGACCTTGACGTGGAAACTTTACGTGCACTAGAAAATGCAATCTTAGAATTTCCGGGCTGTGCTATGGTCATTTCCCATGACCGCTGGTTTTTGGACCGTATTGCTACACATATTTTAGACTACGGCGATGAAGGCAAAGTGACGTTCTACGAAGGCAACTTCTCCGATTATGAAGAATGGAAGAAGAAAACTTTCGGCGCAGAAGCTCTTCAACCGCATCGGATGAAATATAAACGTATTGCCAAGTAATCAGCAATACAGGCACATCATAAAAGTGCGGTTAAAATTTCTTGCAATTTTTAACCGCACTTTTTGTTTACTTCAAAATAAACATTGGTGTTTGGCTAATCGGATCACGGTGAATCACCACCTCTAAATCAAACACCTCTTTTAACAGGCCCTCTGTCATTACTTCGTCAGGCGTCCCTTGGGCCATAAGGTTGCCGTCTTTGAGAACGATTAAATAATCACAATAACGACAAGCCTGATTTAAATCATGGAGTACTGTAATGACGGTTTTGCCGTTTTGTTGCATTTGACGCATCATGCCCATGAGTTCCGCTTGTCGGTTGAGATCCAAATAAGTTGTGGGTTCATCTAACAGAACAAGCTCTGCATCTTGCGCTAATGTCATGGCTAAGAAAACCCGTTGTTGTTGCCCGCCGGATAAATCCGATACCAAATGTTCCGCTAATTCTGTGGTGTGGGTTTGTTCCATAGCCCAAGCCACTAATTGCTCATCTTTATCACTTAATTTGCCCCACAAATTCAAATAAGGCGAACGGCCGTAAGCAATTAATTCACGTACTTTAATGCCTTCCGGCACCAAATGTTGTTGTGGCAAGAACGCTAATTGTTTGGCGTATTCTTTCGGGGTGCTTTGCCAAATATCTTTGCCTTTGTGAGTAATTGTGCCTAGGCGAGGCTTGAGCAAACGGGCCACTGCTTTCAGTGTTGTGGATTTGCCACACCCGTTCGGGCCAATTAAGGCAATAATTTGGTTGCTAGGAAAGCTGAGAGATAAATCCCGTACGATAGTTTTATCTTGATAGCCTAATTGTAACTTATTGATCTCAATGCTCATTATTTCGTTCTCATCAATAAATAGAAGAAGTAAGGGGCGCCGATAATGGCGGTGAGAATACCGGCGGGCAGTTCTGTCGGCGGATCGATAACCCGCGCTAAAATATCGGAAATTTGTAACAACAACGTGCCGATTAGCATGGCTGCCGGCAATAATGTGCGGTGACGTCCACCGACCAATTTGCGTGCTAAGTGCGGTGCAACTAAGCCGAGAAATGCGATGGGGCCGCAAATGGCGACGGCTGTGGTGGAAAGCGCAACAGCCAGCACTAATACTAAGATTTGCGTTTTATTTACGCTTACTCCCAAGGTGGCCGCTTTGTTTTCACCTAAACCTAAGGTGTCCAAATCTCGACAGAAAATAAACGGTAACGGCAATAACACCAACAACCAAGGCAAAACGACATTGACATAAGCCCAACTTCTGCCCCACAAACTTCCGGTTAGCCAAAGCATAGCCGTGTTGATTTCTACCGGATTAGTTAGCATTAAATAATGGCTGATTGCCGCCCATAGGGCAGAAAGTGCTACGCCGATAATGGCCATTTTGATCGGGCGGAAGTTAAAACCACATATCATCCATAACAAAATGAAAGACAGGACACCGCCGATAAAGGCGAAAATCGGTAGCCAGTAAAAGGCTAAATTCGGTAGGAAGATTAATACGGTGACGGCGACTAAACCGGCGGCGTTATTGATTCCTAAAATATCAGGAGAGGCCAACGGATTACGCACGACACTTTGTACTAACACCCCGGAAATGGCCAATGTGCCGCCGATAATAATGGCGAGTAGCGCGCGTGGCAGACGGTATTCCATTAAAGTGAAATAGTTTTTATCGTCAGGGTGAAAGGCCTGGCTAATTTCATCAAAGGATAGCGTGTAAGTGCCGTAACGAATGCTTAATACAAATAATAGCGCGACCGTACAGAGTGCCGATAAGTAAAAGCCGATTGCACGGAATCCTGAATGAGAACGGCGCATTAGTGTTTTCCTCTGGCAAATAATACAAAGATTGGCGCACCGATTAAGGCCAAAATGGCGCCGGCAGGCACTTCACTTGGGAAATCAACAGCACGGGCAACGGTATCAGCCGTCAACATTAAAATGGCGCCTAATAACATGGACATGGGTAATGATTTTCGTAGATCATAGCCGATCCAATAACGTGCTAAGTGTGGAATTAACAAACCGATAAAGGCGACCGGGCCGGCTACACTAACGGCTGAACCTACAATTAATAATGCCATGATATTGGCATACCAACGCAGACGGAACAGGTTAATTCCCAAGGATTGAGCGGATTCGTCGCT
>CAJPST010000154.1 GCA_905373425.1 uncultured Mesocricetibacter sp. | reverse complement strand
CTAAAATCGTTGTTGCCTTTGCCAGTTGCAACGGTGTTGCCGTCCAATAACCTTGTCCGATACCGACGGGGATGGTGTCTCCTTGCAACCATGGTTTTTTATAACGCTTTTGTTTCCATTCACGTGTCGGCATAATGCCCGGTGTTTCTTCCTGAATGTCAATATTTGTCTTTATACCGAAACCGAATTGTTGCATCCAAGAGGAAAGATTATCAATCCCCATTTTAAAAGCGACTTGATAGAAAAAAGTATCGGATGACTCGACGATGGCTTTATTCAAATCGGTGTAACCGTGTCCGGATTTTTTCCAGTCACGGAAACGTTTGGTGGAATTTGGTAAAATCCAATAACCGGGATCGAAAATCGTTGTATTGGGGGCCACGGCGCCTTCTGCCAGTGCAGAAACTGCCACAAAAGGCTTCACAGTGGAGGCGGGAGGATAAGCTCCCTGAATTGTTCGGTTATATAGCGGGCGGGACGGATCATTTAACAGACGTTGATAGTTGTCGCTGGAAATACCGCCAACAAATAAATTATTGTCATAACTAGGGCTGGAAACCATCGCTAAGATACTGCTGTCTTTAGGATCCATCACTACAACTGAACCTTTCTGACCGGTTAATAATTGTGAAATATAACGTTGCAATTCCAAATCAATGGTCAAATAAATACTTTTACCTGCTATAGGAAGCTGTTCGCTCAGTTTACGTATAACCTTACCGCGATTATTGATTTCCACCTGTTCATAGCCTGCCGTACCGTGCAGCTGATCTTCATAATAACGTTCAATGCCGAGTTTTCCAATATCGTGAGTGCCGGCATAATTGGCTTCCTTTTCTTCTTTTTTCAGACGTTCCGCATCTTTGTCATTAATTTTTGCGACATAACCTAAGATAGGGGTGAGCGGTTCACCGTATAAATAGTGACGTTTAAAATAAGGGCGAACCTCAAAGCTTGGATAGTTATACTGATTTACTGCAAAGTGTGCAATTTGTTCTTCTGTTAAGCTAGGTTTAAGCAGAATTGAGGTGTAACGCGGTGAGCGGCGACGTTCTTTCTTAAATTGTTCTATATCTTCTTGGGTTAAACCGACAATATTGCGTAATTCTTCAAAAGTGCGGTCTAAATTTTCGACTTTTTCAGGTACGACATATAAGCCGAAGAAAGTGAGGTTCTCGGCTAATAATTTACCATAACGATCATAAATTAGGCCACGGGTCGGAGGCACAGGAAAAAGTTTTATGCGGTTACCATTTGAACGAGTTTGGTATTTCTCGTAGTTCACGATTTGTAAATGGTATAAATTAGTGAATAACAGGGCAGTTAAGATTAAAACGAAAATAAACGAGATCAATGCCCGACGCGCAAACAGGTTTCGCTCTGCCTTGGTGTCGCGGATCGATTCATATTTTGCGCCAATTAACAAGTTTTTCAACAGGCTCATTGTTATTCTCTGTGATACGGGTGATTGGTGGTAAGTGACCACGCACGATATAAACTTTCTGCCACCACAATACGCACTAAGGGATGAGGGAGTGTAAGTGGTGATAGTGACCAACTTTGCTCCGCGGCTGCTTTACATTCAGGGGATAAGCCTTCCGGTCCGCCTATGAGTAGGCAAACATCGCGTCCGTCATTTTTCCAGCCTTCTAATTGTTGGGCTAGTTGCTCGGTTGTCCACGCTTTGCCTGGAATATCCAAGGTGACAATTTTACCTTTACCGCAAGCAGTCAACATCGCCTTACCTTCTTGTTCCAAAATACGCTTAATATCTGCATTTTTACCGCGTTTTCCGGCAGTAATTTCAAGCAGTTCAAAAGGCATGTCTTTAGGGAAACGGCGTTGATATTCCTCAAATCCGGTTTTCACCCAATCAGGCATTTTAGTTCCGACGGCAATCAGTTGTATCTTCATAATAAGCTAAAAGTGCGGTGAATTTTTACGTCGTTTTATCTTAGAACGTAAATTACCCCCAAAGTTTCTCCAATTGGTACATTTCACGGCTTTCACGTTGCATAATGTGTACCATTGCCTGTCCGAAATCTACCACTACCCAGTCCGCTGTCGCTTTACCTTCCTCACCGAATGTTTCAAAACCTGCCAGTTTGCTTTCATCAATCAATTTTTGTGCGAGAGAAGTTACATGCCGACCGGATGTGCCGGTGCAAATTACCATATCATCGGTTATGGACGATTTGCCTCTTACATCAATATGTTGAATTTCAGTGGCTTTTAAATCATCCAGTTTGTTTAGGATAAAATCTATTAAAGTCATTTGATTTATTTTTTGCTGATCTAAAATTAGAAACGGGTGATTTTAGCACGAGACGGCGAGGATAGGAATAAGCAGAAAAATTAAAAACGTTCTTTTGAAGCACTCGCTCTCTAAGAAAATGCGGTCGAAAAAAAACGTTTTTTTGTTCGTTAGCTTACCTTTTTAAGTTAAGGTAAGTTGAGGCTGCACCTTTTAACTCAGGGAATAAAAAGATGGTGGCTATATTAATAACATAAATAGTCACTAGAAAAGCAATGATGATTTTGAAAGTGAATAGGTGAAGAGAATTTTCCTCTGCCTTCACCGAGCGTCAGCTGCAGACGACAAAGTACCGGTTTGTTTAATTTAATCCGATTTTTTGCAATTTAAGCAACCCTACGCTCACCGAGGGTGCCGTCATCTTCAATTTCTTTTGGTGTGCCAATAATTTCGCGCACTTTTTCGCCGTCTTTAAAAAACACAAAACCACCGTGTTCCATTTTCGTCCATATTTCATTTTTGGTAAGCGGGAAAGTGGAAATAATGGTGACTTTGTCGCCATCTTGAGCATAATTACTGAAATCGATCACACCGTCGTCATCAATGCGCTGGGCTTTACCAAAAGGCGCCTGACGCGTCAGATAGTGTAAGTTGGTGGAACAATGAGCTATCATCCATTCGCCATTAGACAACATAAAATTAAACGTACCGTGCTGCGCAAGTTCCTGCGTGATTTGGCGGATACAATCAAAAATTTCATCTTCCGTCGGTTTTTTGCGATAACGATTTTTGAGTCGTTCGGCAATATAACAAAATGCGGTTTCCGAATCCGTCGAACCGATCGGCTGACAAAAGCTGTCACTCATATCAGGCAATTCTTTCAAATTACCGTTGTGTGCAAACACCCAGTTTTCACCCCAAATTTCACGGATAAACGGGTGAGTGTTTTCAATGTTTACAGCTCCTTGGGTTGCTTTACGGATATGGGCGATTACATTTAATGATTTGATATGATATTGCTTTACCGCGTCGGCAATTATCGAATTACAACCTGGCTTATCATCACGAAACACGCGCACGCCTTTACCTTCAAAAAAAGCGATTCCAAAACCGTCGGAATGGCAATCGGTTAGTCCCGCACGACGACGGAATCCTTCAAAAGAAAACACAATATCAGTGGGAGTATTACAGTTCATCCCTAATAATTGACACATAAAACGCCTGAATTTTATTCAAAAATAACCTCACAATTAGCGCAGATTTAACACGATTATTTTAAAAATTACAATATATTTTCAAAAACATTTTTAGACGAAATAGTTACATAATATAATCATTAAAAATAACCCGTATTTTTTAGCTTGGAATTACATATCGGCACATTAAATAGAGTTCATTTAGGATAAGTTTTATTCAGGCGTAATCCAACTGACTTTCCAGCTTCCCGTTCCCTCAGGCACAAGCGTCCGAGTTAAGTAAGGTAATATGGTTTTCATTTGGTTTTCCAGCTGCCAAGGCGGGTTAATAACGATCATTCCGCTCGCTGTCATTCCTCGCTGATCGCTATCTGGGCGCACCGCAAGTTCTATTTGCAAGATTTTACGTATTCCCGTTGCTTCCAATCCTTTGCTGATCCGCTTAGTTTGTTGGCGTAGTACCACCGGATACCAAATTGCGTAAATTCCGGTAGCAAAGCGGCTGTAGCCTTCCTGCACTGCCTCTACCACCAAGTCATAATCTTCTTTTAATTCATAAGGCGGATCAATCAACACCAACCCGCGTCGTTCCTTCGGCGGTAATGTGGCTTTTAATTGCTGAAATCCGTTGTCACGTTTGGTTACAACGTTATGATATTCTTTAAAATTATTACGTAATAAAGGATAGTCGGCAGGATGCAGTTCAGTTAGCAACGCTCGATCCTGTGGGCGTAATAATTGCGCGGCAATTAAAGGTGAACCCGCATAATAACGCAATTCTTTGCCACCATAATTAAGTTTTTTAATTAATTCGATATAACGTTGCACTTCGTCGGGCAAATCGGTTCTATCCCATAATCGTCCGATTCCTTCTACAAACTCTGCTGTTTTTTCCGATTCCGCACTAAATAAGCGGTAATGCCCTGTACCGGCATGGGTATCCAAATAATAAAATCCTTTATCTTTTTGTTTCAGGTTTTCTAGAATTAACATCAATACGATGTGTTTTAGTACGTCTGCATGGTTTCCCGCATGAAAACTGTGACGATAGCTCAGCATAATTGTCCTTGATATAATAGTGTCTAAAACGATGAAAAAAACGACCGCACTTTTTAAATGCTCGCTTCTGAGCAGATTTGCTCTTATCCGTAGATTTTTCCACCAGTTAATGTGTTATTGAGATTCTTCTACAACACATTTCTTTTGATAAGTATAATGATTATAATACATTAACTCTGTATGCAAGTCAGCCGATAATCTCCTCAAGTCTAGTACGAACGTGCTATCTAAAAGTTCACGGATACTCCCATTAATTAAATTAAGCACACGGATTTTATTTTAGAACAAATTACTTTGTAAGAACTACAACATAGAAGTTTCTATTTAGATTGAGTTTGGTATTCACATTCTAAGCAACAGAAAATTTTTACTTTCTTATTGGATAAATCAGAGCTAATTTCATGCAATTTAGGTTGCATTCTTTTAATTTTGCTCAGCATCATTTTTTCTTTATGGCATAATAGCGAAAATTTGTATAGGAAATTTTGTAAATGTACTTTACTTTAAATCAAATCAACTCATA
>CAJPST010000153.1 GCA_905373425.1 uncultured Mesocricetibacter sp. | reverse complement strand
TGGACGGCATTATGCGCAAAGCCCACCGCAACCGTCCGCTGACGGAAGCGCAAACCAAACGTAACCGATATTTATCGAAAACCCGTTATGTGGTCGAACAGAGCTTCGGGACGCTGCACCGTAAATTCCGCTACGCCCGGGCAGCCTATTTTGGTCTGCTCAAAGTGAGTGCGCAAAGCCATCTGAAGGCGATGTGTTTAAACCTGTTGAAAGCCGCCAACAGGCTAAGTGTGCCTGTTGCTGCCCAAAAGGCGGCCCGGATGCCTGATTATGGGGCGTCCGGGGAGGATTAAGGGGGTATTTGGGTAAAATCAGGAGTGATTTGGGGCGAAAACAGCCGAAAACCTGTGTTTGGGTTCCGGCTGTTGGAGGAAAGGCTTTTTTGCAAAGGTCTCATATTGTCTCTTTATAACCGGATACTTATATTAAAATTAATATTATTTTCTATTAAGCGATATTTTGACTTCAAATTAGGTCCGCAAGAATTTGAACCAATACCACTCATTTTATAGTCGATACACAATACATCATACCCTGCGCGAACCAATTCATAAGAATGCATTTTCTGTGTCAATTCTTCTTGTGTATAAGGCGATAAATTGAAACTAAATGACTGTTCCGATTCAATCTGAATCAGATCATTTTTAACGTAAAAACAACCATAATGGCTACCATTTTCTTGAGGCTTGAGATAATTGACATGGTTTTGCTCTGCTGTTGTTGAATAAATGCCAAATTGACTTGCGTGATGCTTATCAATATAACTTTCTCCTGCCCCATATCCTAAATAGGTAAAAGGCGTTTTCTGTTTATCCAAGAAGAAACGTAACCCAAAACGAGGTAAAAATGGTAAATGCTCATGGAAAATTGCATCTGTTTTGATATCTAACGCACCATTTGCAGATAACAAATACTGTGTTTCTAATGTCATGATTTTTGATTTTGCATTCGCTACTAATGCACTTTTCACTGGCACCACAACGCGATTTTCTTGCAGATGTGCGCAAATATCATAGACTTTAGAATACATTTGATCGTAACCGGCATTTTGCCATTGAGAACGAATTAGGCGATCATTATCTGTTGGAGCCCGCCAAATATTCCACGCTAACGGCTTATAAATAATGGCTTTACCATTGACTTTGATTTCCTCAATTACCCCTGTGACTTTATTAAATTCATAATAGTATTGACTATTTTGAATAATAATTTGTCTTTTTGTTTCAGTGATTTCTAGCGGTTTCTGCTGAGCTTTAGCTAATGTAATAGCCGGCGTATATTCTTTACTTAGGATAATTTGATCAAAACCAAAGCAATGCTCAGCTTGCAATAAATCCGTCTGTTTAGCAGAACAATAAGATAGGTTTAACCATAACAATCCGCCTCGCTCTTTAGGAAGTTGAATTGGTAAAATTTGAGAACTATGAGGTTCACAATCAACCGCTAATGTTCCTGTTTCGGTTATCTGACCATTTTTTACCCACTCATATTTAATTTGAATACTATCTTTTAAATTGGTGAAGTCAAAATAGTTATACACTTCAACCTGATCATTATTTAAGATTGCTCGTACAGGCCGATTGACATTTTTCACTTCTAATAAATTACTGTGCGGAATACGTTCAGGTGAAACCAAACCATCCACACAGAAATTTCCATCATGAATTTTTTCACCAAAATCACCGCCATACCCTAGTTTTGTTGGGGTAATAAATGGCGCATGATCACACCATTCCCAAATAAATCCGCCACAACTTCCTGAATATTTATTAAATGTTTGAAAATAGCCTTCCATATCACCATTTGAATTTCCCATCGCGTGAGAATATTCGCACAATAAGAATGGTTTCTTCGTTTGTGATACATCGGAAAAATAGGCATCAATCACCTCTGTATCAGAATACATTTCACTGTATAAATCTAAATGCTCAGTATTATTTTTATGTGCCGAATGCTGGTAAATACTACTTTCATAATGCACTAAACGATCCGGATCTCGTTCTTTTACCCATTGTGCGCAATACTCAAAATTCTTACCATACCCCGATTCATTGCCTAAAGACCAAATCAAAATCGAACTGCGATTCTTGTCGCGTTCCACATTGGCTTTAGTTCGCTCTAATAAGGCTGTTTGATACAAAGGTTCTTGAGCAAAATAGCAAAAGTTATCTATCATTTGTTGGCGAATACGTTGTTCTTCATTAGCGTTTTCTACATTTAAAAAGATACTTGGTTCCGGCTGTGCAATAGCTTGGAATGATGCGCCATGACTTTCAATATCACTTTCACTAATTACATAAAAACCATAGCGATCGCAAAGCTCACAGAACCACGGTGAATTTGGATAATGTGCGGTACGAATGGCATTAATATTATGTTGCTTCATTAATGTTAAATCAGTCATCGCTTGAGCGACTGAAATAGCATATCCTGTTTCCGGATCACTGTCATGGCGGTTTACACCTTTAAACTTAATAGGCTGATGATTCAGCAGTAATACGCCATTTTTAATTTCTACCTTACGGAACCCCACTTTTTGCGTAATGGTTTCGTTTTCCGTGTGGAATACTAAAGTATAAAGCGCAGGGTTTTCCGCATTCCACAATTGTGATTTAGTTAAAGGAATATTATCAAAGTGGATTTGTGTTCGTTGTTCATCCATTGTAATTTTGCATTCTGTCTGAACAATTTGATCTGTTATATCAAACAATGTCACTCTAATATCATCCGCACATTTTGCGAATTTTAGGTCGAGATAGATTTGTCCTACGGATAAATCTTCAGAAAGCACCGTTTTAATATGCAAATCTTGCAGATAATTATGTTCCCTTTCTAATAAATAGACATCTCGAAAAATTCCCGACATTCTGAATTTATCTTGATCTTCTAAATAACTGCCCGCACACCATTTGAGAACAAAGACGGTTAAAGTATTTTCACCATGGTGAAGATAATCAGTAATATCAAATTCATTAGTACTATGGCTAATCGAACCATACCCTACAAATTCGTGATTTACATACACATAAAGACAAGAATCAACCCCTTCAAAATTCAGTAAATAACGTTTATTCGGATTTTTATTCAGCTGCACTTGCTTTTGATATACCCCGCAAGGGTTCTCTAACGGGACAAAAGGCGGATCAAACGGAAAAGGATAATTAATATTGGTATATTGATGAGTATCAAATCCGTGATTCTGCCAATTTGAAGGCACGTGGATTTGCTCTACAAACGGAATTTCGCTTATCTTTTCAGGCAAATCTTGCATACTTGAATAATAAGCAAATTGCCATTGACCATTCAATGATGTAAAGAATGAAGAGTTTTCTCTAGCAAATTGATCTACCTCATCTTTTTTAGCAAAAGGAATAAAATAGCTGTGATGTGGTAATGCATTAATTCGTGTAATTGTAGGATCTTGATAATAATTCGCTAATAACATTTTCCTGTCCTCTGAATTTTAAGCGTTGTTCACTAATTTCTTGGTATTTACTAAAGTAAATACAGAAACTGATGTAAATGCAAGAGCAATACAACCTAAGATAAAATAGGTAGATTGAAAACCATACATGTCATATAAAGTCCCTACGGCAGGCGATAAAATCATATTACCAATCTGCTTTGAAAAGTGGCAAGAGACTAAATAAATGGTTGCGGAGAAACGGACTTCAAAAACATCAGCAATATACTTAAATACTCCAACCAAATAGAATGGTACTTCAAACATATGTAATGTTTTTAATACAATCACATGCCATGCTTCTGTTGCAAAAGATGAGCCCATAATGCGAATACTCATAATTGTTCCTGCAATCAATAACGCATTCTTTGCCCCAATACGATTAATCAATAAAGGCACGAAAAACATAATTGTTGCATTTAATAGCTCTCCTCCCGTTGTTACATAACCGAAGAATTTCATTCCTTGTTCTTTAGATTCAAAAAACGTATTGAAGAAATTACCGAATTGCTGGTCAAAAATGTCATAAACACAAGCCACTCCAACAACATAGGTGTGTTATCTTTTGGAACCGCCACAACCCCTTTTTCAGTTGAAATCTTATTAGGGATTGAGCAAACGGTGCGCCAGTTTGGTTGGCATTCTTTTGTGATTAATTGCATAGAAAATGAAAAAGAATCACTAAAACACAGCGTAGATGCTCTTATTGCACAACGCCCAGATGCGATTATTATTGCGCGAAATGGCTTAAAAAAAGTCAAAGTACCGAAAGCATTACAACACTTCCCGATAGTGTTGGCTAACTGCGTGACGGACGATATTCATGTCGCAAGCTATATTCCCGATGATTTTCAAGGGCAGTTTGAACTTACTAAATTGATTATTGAGCAAGGTTATCAACGACCGTTCTTTTTACATATTCCACATAATTATATCGCCACGGAAAAACGTAAATCCGGGTTTGAAAAAGCATGGTTTTCACAAGAAAAAGCGAGTGAACCCGTATCTTTTTTTATGGAAACAGATGGCGAAGATTATAAAAGAGGTGCCAAGCCTTTAATGGAAATTTTAGAGAATAATAATGAAAAATTTCCGTTTGATGTCGTGATTTGTGGTAATGACCGAATTGCCTTCGTTGCTTATCAACTGCTATTGAGTAAAGGTTTTCGAATTCCTGAAGATGTGGCGGTTGTGGGATACGATAATACAGTCGGTATGTCGTATTTATTTATTCCATCTTTAACAACCGTTGAGCTTCCACATTATGAGATGGGTAAACAAGCCGCATTACATCTTATTGAGCATAGAGAAAATTCTGATACGCATTTATTGAGATGCCCATTAATTATAGGGAAATCTTGTTAACCCTACATAGCGCAAAAAGACAGGAAAACTTATTTTTGGTTTAGCTTGGTTGGCATAAGAAGAGACTACTGTTTCCAGTACAGCAAAACGGTTGTAATGTGGTGCTAAAAAGTGCGGTCGATTTTGAAGGTGTTTTTTCGTTTTACAAAACCCCTTGAAAAATCGACCGCACTTTAACGCAGGAACAATACAATTAGATAATAC
>CAJPST010000152.1 GCA_905373425.1 uncultured Mesocricetibacter sp. | reverse complement strand
AATAAATTCGTTAAAAATCGGCACGCATTAAACCAATTTTTTATTATTTTTGCAACTTTATGTTACTTCATTTGAATCTTAATTGTGACGATTATTTTTGTAATAAGGCTTTTACAGTTTCCACATAATCGTTCACAAAATTCTCATGGGATAAACCTTCCGGATTTACGCGAAATTTACCGTTCACATAAAAATCAGGAACACCGCGTACTTTGAATTGTTCGGTTAAATTGGTTTGCTTGTTATATAAGGCATTTACAGTGAAACTATTTATACCGCCGTCAAATTGTTCTGCTGTAACCCCGTTATCCAAAAATTTCTGACGAATATCGTCCATAGAGCGTAATGAGTTAGCTCGTGCCGCATCAAATAACGGTTGTTTAACCTTGTCTTCCACACCCAGCGCCATCGCCAACGCCCATGCGCGAGTCAAGTTTTCTGACTGACCGCCTAGAAAATTAACATGATATTGTTTAAATGCCGTTCCTTCCGGTAATTCTGCTTTGACTTTGCTCGGAATTTGATACTGTATTTCAAAAGAATAGCAATGTGGGCAGTAGAACGAGAAAAACTCCACTACTTCAGGTTTAGCCGAATGCTCAAGTTCCAACACTTGATATTGTTTACCTTCCGTTAAGTCTTTAGCTTGTATGTTGAATGTAAGAAAAAATGCGGCAAATGCCAAAAAAATTTTTTTCATTGTAAATCCTTAATTTATTACTCTTTAATAATACCACGTGCTTTTAATAATGCCGTTTTAAAATCGTCTTCATAGTCTTTTTTGATACCTGGGATCGGTTCAAAACGGTCTTTATCGCACATTTTTAAATGATAAATAATCACCTCATCGGTTAATTCCGCCACCGGTTTATCAAAACCGGCTTCGTCGGCAATTTTTTGTAGAATCTGCAATAAATGCAAATCCGGCTCTTTAGACCAATAAGGTTGTAAAAGTTCCAATACCTCATTCAAACGATGACATTTCATACGCTTTTCCTTATCATTAGCAAAAATATGTGCGGATCATACTTGAATTAATAGAAGAAGAAAATATGGAAATAACAATTAGCGCCGTAATTTTGGCTGGTGGATTGGCACGACGAATGGGGGGCGCGGATAAAGGGTTGCAACTATGGCGAGGCCAACCTCTGTTTATGCATGTTTACCGTAGATTGGCCTCACAAACAGGGTTTATTTCCATTAACGCCAATCGCAATCAGGAAAAATATGCTGAAAGCGGATTACCCGTGTTCAGTGATGATGCACCTGATTTTCAAGGGCCTTTAAGCGGTATTTTAACAGCGTTAAAACGGGCGGAAACGGATTTCGTTTTATTTGTTCCTTGTGACTGCCCCCTCCTGCCGCTTGATTTGTTGGAAAAATTGAAAAGAGCGGTCGAAAAAAACGATGTTTTAATTGCTTATGCTCATGATGGCGAACGCGAACACCCGACCTGCTGTTTAATTTCACCCAAAATTTCGACCGTACTTGCTGCTTATTTAGCGCAAGGCGAGCGCCGAATGTTACAATTTATGCGCCAACAGCATGCCATAGCAGTAGATTTTTCCGAACAAAAATCAGCATTTAGAAATATGAATAGCTTGGAGGATTTGAAATTAGAGGCATGATTTCAAAAAATAATCTGCCTCATAAAATTAATAAGGGGACATTGGGTGAAATCAGTTATTGTTCCCCATAAAACAATCCCGTTCCATACAAATAAACGTCAACCTTATCTCCTACACGCAACTCAATTCCATGATGTTCTTCTAACTCAATTTCGAAGCCATTTATTTCAATTCGAATCGCCGTTATTTTGCCTTTGAATTCCACGTGGCGGACGATGGCGTTAAAAAGTGCGGTGGAATTTTGCGGTGTTTTTGACAAGCAGAATTGTTCCGGGCGGAGGAGTAGCGTGCCTGTTTGTTGTCCTTGGCTTTTGTCTATCACGGCAATGTCACCCAATTGACAGTGCGCTGTTGAAGGTGAATTTAAGGTTGCCGGCAACACAATGCTCTCGCCGATAAAGGTCGCCGTGCTGAGGTGTTGTGGTGACCAATAAAGCGTGCGTGGATTGGCGATTTGTAGGATTTCTCCATTTTGCAGTACTGCGATTTTATCGGCATAACGCAAGGCTTCGTCGCGATCGTGGGTGACGAAAATGGCAGAGGTGCGACTTTGGCGGAGTGCTTGCAACATATCATGGCGAATTTGTTGGCGCAGGTGCTCGTCTAAGGCACTGAACGGTTCGTCCAGTAAGATCAGTTCGGGATTCGGTGCGATAGCGCGTGCCAAGGCGACCCGTTGTTGTTGTCCGCCGGAAAGTTGGTGCGGGAAGCGGTCGGCAAGTGCGGTAATACCGGTGAGCGCCATCACTTCTTCGATGCGTTGTCGCTCTTCCGCGGAGCGACCTTTGCCATCACCCAAGCCGTAAGCAATGTTGCGATATACATTCATGTGTGGAAATAACACGCCTTCCTGCACCACATAACCCAAATGACGTTGTTGCGTCGGCACGTTGCAATTTGCGTCGAAAATCAACCGCTCTTTTAACCAAATTTCGCCATGGTCAGCCTGCTCAAAGCCTGCGATGGTGCGCAATAAGGTGGTTTTGCCACAGCCCGATGCGCCTAATAAAAACAAGATCTCGCCGCTGTTTAGCTGCAAGGAAATATCACGCAGAACATGAAGTTGGTTGAAATATTTATTGATGTGATGAAGTCGTAATAAAGGTTGATTTATTTGCATAGGGCTTAACTCTATTATTTAAATGCATATTTTTTCAATAAAAACACCGGAATGCCGGAAAATAGCACTAACATCACGGCATAAGGTGTGGCGGCGGCATATTGGGCATCACTGGTGTATTCCCAAACGGCGATGGATAAGGTTTTGATGTCGTTCGGGGTGAGTAATAAGGTGGCGGTGAGTTCTTTCATCAGGTTTAGAAACACCAACGCAAACGCAGCGGCAATACCCGGCAACATGGCGGGAATAGTGAGCGTGCGGAAAATATAAAAATGACTGCGCCCAAGGCTTTGTCCCACTTTTTCGACGTTATCGGAGATTTGTTCCAAGGAGCTACGCAACGTGGTTTGCGCCATTGGCAAATACAACATGAAATAGGCGACCACCACCATGAGGAACGTTTGGTAGAAAGAATAAGCGTAGTTAATGGTGAAATAAACCAATGACAATGCGATAACCAAGCCCGGCACGGCGTGCAATAAATAAGGCAGGCGGTCAATCCACACGGTGAGGCGGTTGCGATAACGCACGGCACACCAAACTAACGGCAGGGCGCAAAGCACGGTGAGCCCCGCGCCTAAACCGGAAACCATCAAAGAATTACTGAAGGCTTCGAAAAAGGCGGAAAAATCCACCGCACTTTCAATGGACGTGCCTACGATCATCCAGTGAATCAACATGGTGAGCGGGACGCCGATGCTGAGGACAAAAATTGTGAGGAAAAAAATGACAGCCAAGAGTTGCTTACCGGCCATTAAATTTTTCACCGGATAAGGGCGGGTAACGCCTTTGCCACTGTTGTACAGGGTTTGTTGTCCACGAAAGAAAATTTCGCCGAACACGATCAAGGCGCAAATCACCATTAACACCGCCGACAACAATGCCGCCGTATTGTTGTTAAAGGCCATTTCATATTCTTGGAAAATGGCGGTTGTGAAGGTTTGATAATTCAAAATCGACACGGCACCGAATTCCACCAACATATGTAACGCGATTAATAAAACACTGCTGCCGATGGCAGGTTTTAACTGCGGAAATATGGCGTGCCAAAAGGTGTAACGGCGGTTTTTGCCAAGGGAAAGGCTGACTTCCTCCAATGAGCGATCCAACCGTTTTAAGGTGGCGGCAACAGGCAAATAGGCAAGCGGAAAGGAGCTTAAGGTCATAATGCCAATCGTGCCCCAAAAGCCCTCAACACGAAAAGTGAGGCTAATCCAGGTGAAACAACTGACGAACGCTGGAATACAAAGCGGCAAGGTCATCGCCACCTGAAAAAAGGGCTTACCCCAAAAGCGATAGCGTTCTAACAAAAAGGCGCAAACCGTGCCGAGAATGATAGAAAATGTCGTCACACACACCATCAACAACAACGTATTACTCAACAGCTCCCACATACGTGGTCGCCAAAGCAATTCAATACTGCGCACCCAACCCACATCAACAGCTCTAACTACCACATAGAGAAAGGGCAAAATCAATGGCAAACTGATCAGAATAATTAAGGCGGTTAGCCAAAACGGAGGATTACGGTTCAAGGGCTTGTCCTTTTTAGTCTTGGGTTAAAATTAATGGCTCTCGCCGGATAGCTGTATGCCAACTGCTGTCAGTTACCGGTATCGCCTGAAAGCTGTTGTTGGCACAAATTAACTATACAAAATTTCTTCATGTTGTGTTCAATGCGTCATTATATCTTCCTTTCCGAAATTAAAATAACTAAAATTCTCATTAAGTGATTTTTTAGGATGAATTATATAAATAAATTTAATGAATCGTGTCTTTTTATTACTAACGAAATTTGATTTCCGTTAAGGCATTTTCATAAGGAATAAAACAATGAGCGTTAATGAGTTAATTACAGAAGGTATACGTTTATTCGAAAGCAATAATCTTGATCAAGCAATTGCAAAACTTAATCAGGCTTGGAGTGAGATTAAAGATAAAAACTCTCAAATTGAGGAACAAAATGATATCCAATGGTGGCTTGGTCGTTGTTATTTAGAGCTGGCAATGAAGGTTAGAGATATAACAGAGACGAAGGGGTTATTTGCCCAAGCGATTGCACATTACCGACAGCAATTTGAATTCGCCGGACAGTTAGAGGACAAACAAGCCAGTCTTCAAGAGCAAATTTATGCGCAATCGTGGCTTGGTCGTTGTTACCTTGCGCAGGCAATCGAAGCCAAAGATACAGTAGATGCAACGCCTTTATTTACTCAAGCCATTGCTCATTACCAGCAGATACTTGAGCTTGCCAGCCAGTTAGAGGATAAACAAACCAGCCTTCAAGAACAAAATGATGCGCAATCTTGGATTAATTATTGTTACCTTTATTTACCTGACCTTTTGTGCATTACCGA
>CAJPST010000151.1 GCA_905373425.1 uncultured Mesocricetibacter sp. | reverse complement strand
GTGCAATGAAATCATTATGTAACATAATTAATGAATAAATCGCTTCATGTGCTCCTGCCGCTCCTAACGAGTGTCCCGTCATGGATTTGGTGGAAGAAATCGCAGGTTGATGATCACCGAATACATTACGAATAGCACCTAATTCTTTCACATCGCCCACCGGAGTTGATGTGCCGTGCACGTTAATATAATCAATCGGGGTATCAACGGTTGCCAGAGCTTGTTTCATACAACGTTCTGCACCTTCACCGCTTGGCGCAACCATATCATAACCGTCGGAAGTTGCACCGTAACCAACGATTTCCGCATAAATTTTCGCACCGCGCGCTAACGCATGTTCCAATTCTTCTACCACCACAACAGCGCCGCCACCTGAAATTACAAAACCATCACGATTTGCATCATAAGCACGGGAAGCTTTTTCCGGAGTATCGTTATATTTGGTGGATAATGCGCCCATCGCATCAAATTGGGTTGCGCCTTCCCAGCATAATTCTTCCGCACCACCGGCGAACACTACGTCTTGTTTGCCTAATTGGATCAATTCCCAAGCGTGCCCGATACAATGCGCCGATGTCGCACAGGCGGAACTTAAACTATAGTTTACGCCACGAATTTTATAAGGTGTTGCTAAACAAGCAGAAACACTGGAGGCCATGGTTTTGGTCACAGCATAAGGACCAATAGCTTTCACTCCGCGCGGGCCACGTGCCGCATCGCATGCCGCTACCTGATTACGAGCAGAACCGGTACCTGCTCCGATTACCAAGCCGGTGCGATCATTGGAAATCTGTTCTTCGGTTAAACCGGAATCTTCAATAGCTTCTTTCATTGAAAGATAAGCATAAGCCGCTGCATCACCCATAAAACGGAAAATTTTACGATCGATTAGTTCTGCCGGATTTAATTTTATCGTGCCTGCCACATGGCTACGCATGTTGGCTTCAATAAATTCAGGGGTAGCTACAATACCGGATTTTCCGGCTTTCAATGAGGCTAAAACTTCCTCTTTATTATTACCGATGCTGGAAATAACTCCAAAACCTGTAATGACTGCTCTTCTCATATATATTCCTTATGGTTAAAAGAGATGATTTCGACTTACAACTGTTAGCTGAACGATACTGTACTACGAAATGAGAATATTGCAAGCGTTAATTTAAAACATTCGACCAGTCAACGCTTTTTGAGTTAATAAGCTACTTTGGAATACCAATAAAATTGCGCTATTATAGGTATGCTCAACAAATTGCCAAGATAGGAAAAAAGCGCGATGTTAAAGGTTAATTATGCCGAAATTCACTTCAATGAACAGGGTACACCTGTTTCGCAAAAATTCGATGACGTTTATTTTTCCAACCAAGACGGTTTGGAAGAAAGCCGTTATGTTTTCCAACAGGGCAATCAACTGTGGCAACGTTGGCAGAAACATCAACAAGCGTATTTTATTATTGCCGAAACGGGCTTCGGCACGGGGCTGAATTTTTTGGCTGCCACCACGCTGTTTCGTGAGTTTCGTCAACAATTTCCACAGGCAACATTACAACGGCTATTTTTTATTTCTTTTGAAAAATACCCGCTAACCGCAGAAGCCCTATCGCGTGCTCATCAACATTATCCGCAATTTGCCTTTCTCTCCGCACAATTACAGCAGCATTGGTTGGATCCCATTGAAGGTTGCTATCGTTTTCATTTTGAGGAAACCACACTCGATCTTTGGTTTGGCGATATTCACGACAATTTGCCACAGCTCGGCGACTATATGCGTGACAAAATTGATGCGTGGTTTTTAGACGGATTTGCCCCAAGTAAAAATCCTGATATGTGGAATGATGCGCTTTATACGCAAATATACCGTTACACCAAAGCGCAAGGCACATTCGCCACCTTTACAGCGGCAAGTGCAGTACGCAAAGGCTTAGAAAATGCCGGTTTCAGCGTGCAAAAGCGCAAAGGTTACGGCAAAAAACGGGAGTGTTTGGTAGGCGAAAAAACACTTGAAAAAACCACCGCACTTTTCACCCCATGGTACCTACCACAATCCGCCCGGTTTGAAGGTGTGGCGGATGTTGCCATTGTGGGTGGCGGCATAGCCTCCTTATTTACCGCATTCGCCTTAATGCAACGTGGCGCGAACGTCACCCTTTATTGCGAAGATCCACAGCCGGCAATGAACGCCTCCGGCAACAAACAAGGCGCGTTTTATCCGCAACTGAGCGACGATGACGAACGTAACATTCGCTTTTACATACAGGCTTTTGCTTACGGCTTACAACAATTACGTAACGCCGAAAACCTCATTGAATTTGAACATGAATTTTGTGGTGTGGCACTGTGCGGATATAACGAAAAAAGTGCGGTCAAATTACAGAAAGTTTCGCAACTTCAGCTTCCTGAAGGCCTTTATCAAAGCCTAAACCAAGCAGAATTAAGTGAAAAAGTCGGTCTCCCGTTGCCTTGTGGTGGCGGATTCATTCCACAGGGTGGATGGCTTGCGCCACAACAATTTGTGCAGAATCTGTTCGCTTATTTGCAACGGCGCGGGCTCAGTATAAAAACATCGCAAAAAGTGACTGCACTTTCCATACAAGAAAATGGCTGGCTAGTGACAAATGCTGAAAACGACAGGTTCCATCATCAAATCGTCGTCCTCGCCAACGGTCATCAACTGCATGAATTTCCACAAACGCAGTCGCTACCGCTTTATGCCGTGCGTGGGCAAGTTAGCCAAATTTCCACATCAGAACATCTACTGAAACTGAAATCCGTGCTCTGTTATGACGGCTACCTCACGCCTGCCGATCAGGCTAAAACCAACCATTGCATTGGTGCCAGCCATGTGCGTGATTGCGCTGACCGCACTTTTAGCGAGCAGGAACAGCGGGAAAATCAGGAAAAAATCCAAAAGAACTTAGACGGTATGCCTTGGGTGAAAGAGGTGGATACTTCTGCCAATCTGGCGCGAATCGGTGTGCGTTGCGCCGTGCGGGATCGTATCCCAATGGTCGGCAATGTGCCGAATTTTGAACTGCAATGCGTGGATTATAAAAATCTGTTTAACTTACGCCGTCGCAAACAACCCATTCCACAGGCTGCTGTGTTTCCAAATTTATATCTCATCGGCGCACTCGGCTCACGTGGCTTAACTTCTGCTCCGATATTGGGCGAAACTTTGGCTTCGCTTATCTATAACGAACCGTTGCCGCTAAGCGAAGATATTCTGCATTGCCTTAGCCCCAATCGGAGTTGGATACGCAAATTATTAAAAGGAACAGCGGTTGAATAGGGGAGAAGTGCGGTTTGTTTTTTCGATGTTTTGTCATTATAAAAATGGCTCAAAAACCGACCGCACTTTGATTTGCTTTGTTAATTTGCTCTGCTTTGTGAAATTGTGAGTGAACGACTAACAAGCTGAATTCACTATTTCAACCATCGAAAAGCCCGTTTTAGCTCAGCCGTGCCATTTTCTAAATAATAACGACCATGAGCCAGCAGAATTTTTTCAGGCTGCCATGCTGTAATGTATGCAAGGCTATCGCGCGCGCTATCACGCTCGGTAAATGTGGCGCGCATATCCAAAGGTGCTTTTCCGTCAGGATCGGCATTGCCGGCAAGCTTCATCACCCAACGCCAAAACAGCCCCATTTTATCGGTTTCAAAATTTTCGATTAAATCCGTTAATATTAATGTCTTGTCGGCATAATGAAAGAAAACCACTTCTTGCATAATGCGGCTGCCTTGGAAAATATGTTGATCAATTTCGGAGGCCCATTCAGAAGGTGGTGTGCTACCCAAATCGCGATCAAACGTAACGGCAATATTTTGTGATTGGGCACGCTCACGCACATTTGGGCTAGCCCAAGCAATTGCCTGCGGATAAATCTTTTTCCATGCCGCAATATGCGCGTAATGAATATAATTAGGCGACACCAAATGCCGAACTTCCCCTAATTGATCAATCTGATCTAACAGTTTCTCATCAGGCGCAATGGGCGAATGGCACCATAAATCACCGTTTTGCAAACGGGCGACCGTCATACGCGTGGAAAATGGAATTTTGAACATTCCCACCGCCATATGTATCAGCCCACCGTCAGCAATCCAAATATTATCGGTAATCGGCTTTAAAGTATTAAGCGGATGATACAGCATGATTGACATTGTTGCCTCCTGCTTGGGAAAAACGAGAATAATATTTTACCTATAATCGAAAAATACTCTAAATTTTGACCGCACTTTGTGCCATTTGAACAGAATAAGCAGGAACAGTGAAACGGCTAATGGAAAGAGTATATTGAGAGCCGCGGTTTACAAAAACCGTCCACTGTTCACCTCACCATTTAATAGGATTTTTTATGATTAAGATGATCTAATTTAACTTCAAAATGCGCACAAATCTTACCTCTTGCATGTGATAAATTGGTTATATTTCCCGGATGTGGTTTGCCGTTATAAGCCAGATAATGATTGTTTTTTTTGACAATCTAACACGGCAGCTTCGACAACTTCGCGTGGATACTGTTTTAATTTTTTAGTACCAAGAAAATCCATGGTTTGATCAATGGTCATATCTTGAATCGGAAAGGTCGTACCACGCATCACTTCATCATGTTGACCGTATTTTTTATTGTGATCTAAATCCGCTAAGGCCGGGTAGCTCAACAAGCCTGCCATTATCACAATGATTGTTTTTTTCATAATAAACTCCTTTAAGTGGATTAATTGTTTCGATATGTAACTGCCCGAAGGCGGCTGCTTAGATTTAATCAAATCTCCTGAACCTTACGATATGTTTCAACACACAGCCACCCGAAGGTGGCTGCATCTAAATTAGCCCCGCTTTCATCTGTCAGCCATAAGTTTCAACACACAGCCACCCGAAGGTGGCTGCCTAATCTAATCCGCGATAATATGTATACGTTGATTGTTTCAACACACAGCCACCCGAAGGTGGCTGCACTCGGTGATCACAAATCGCCCTTTGAATTTTGAGTTTCAACACACAGCCACCCGAAGGTGGCTGCATTTTAACAGTTCCTATTTCGATTGTGACGTTTTTGTTTCAACACACAGCCACCCGAAGGTGGCTGCCGATATACATTTATCCTCCCACTTTAGGTAAGCGGTTTCAACAC
>CAJPST010000150.1 GCA_905373425.1 uncultured Mesocricetibacter sp. | reverse complement strand
GAAAAAATACAGCATGCCAAACAAGAGAAATGGAACTTTGTATTTGCCATTATAGGGATTTTTATCGGAATCATTGAATTATTAAAGTAGAATGAACATGACCAACATCACCATCATCGACACCGGCTGCGCCAACCTTTCCTCCGTCAAATTCGCCTTTGATCGCTTGGGTTATCGCGCCGAAATTACGCGAGATATTCATAAAATCGAGTCTGCCAATAAATTGCTGTTGCCCGGTGTGGGCACGGCAGAGACGGCGATGAGGAATTTGCTGGAGCGCAATCTAATTGATTGCATCCGCAACGCCACCCAACCGATGCTTGGTATTTGCTTGGGTATGCAGCTGATGACCGAATTTTCCACTGAAGGCAATGTGGCGACGCTCGGTTTAATGAACGGTCAGACGGATCTCATCCCTGACAGCGGCTTGCCGTTGCCGCACATGGGTTGGAATAAAGTGCGTTACACGCCCGACCATCCGCTATTTGTCGGGATTGAACAGGACAGCCATTTTTACTTCGTACACAGCTACGCTGTACAACCCAACGAAAACACAATTGCGACAAGCCATTACGGTGTGGACTTCTCCGCCGCCATTGCCAACAAAAATTTCTACGGCGTACAGTTCCACCCGGAACGATCGGGTAAAAATGGCGCGTTGTTGTTGAGAAATTTTGTGGAAAATGTGAAATAGACTACAGTTCTAAAATAACGCACGATCTCCCCCTCTTTAGAAAAGAGGGACAGGGGAAGATTTGATTACGATGTCTAACCTCTCACAAGGTTGAAAAGGACTTCTGCCACAAACGCTTGCGTTTGAACGTTGCTTTAGCAACAGCACTGAGTGTGAGCGAAGCGAATAAATCTCCCCTAACCCCTCTTTGCTAAAGAGTGGAACTGATTACATTACACAGGAAAACCTATGCAAACATCACAAATCATCCCCGCCCTCGATCTTATCGACGGGCACGTTGTCCGCCTGCATCAGGGCGATTATGCGCAGCAGACCACTTACAGCGACAATCCCATTGAGCAGTTCGCAAGCTATATTCAACAAGGTGCGCAGCAGTTGCATTTGGTGGATTTAACCGGGGCGAAAGATCCGTCGAAAAGACAGACCGCACTTATCGGCAAGATTATCGCCGCTACGCAAAGCAAGATTCAGGTGGGCGGTGGGATTCGTACCGAACAGGATGTTGCCGATTTGCTTGCAGTGGGCGCGAACCGCGTGGTGATTGGTTCTACGGCGGTGACACAACCCGATATGGTACAAAGCTGGTTTAACAAATATGGCGCGGAGAAATTCGTGTTGGCGTTAGACGTGCGCATTGAAAACGGGCAGGAATTGGTGGCAATTAAAGGTTGGCAGGAAACCAGTGCGCTAACCCTCGAAAACGTCGTGGAAAACTACCGCACTTTTGGCTTGCAACATGTGCTTTGCACCGACATTTCCCGCGACGGCACGCTGGCGGGTTCCAACGTGCAGCTTTATCGTGAAGTGTGCGCCAAGTTTCCGGATGTGCAGTTCCAGTCTTCCGGCGGCATCGGTTCGTTGGCGGATATAGACGCTCTTAAAGGCACTGGCGTGGCGGGCGTGATCGTGGGGCGCGCGTTGCTGGAAGGCAAATTTAATGTAGCGGAGGCAATCGAATGTTGGCAAAACGGATAATTCCTTGTTTGGACGTGCGTGATGGACAGGTGGTGAAAGGCGTGCAGTTTCGCAATCATGAAATCATCGGCGACATTGTGCCGTTGGCGCAGCGTTATGCGCAGGAAGGCGCGGACGAGCTGGTGTTCTATGACATTACCGCCTCTTCGGACGGTCGCACCGTGGATAAAAGCTGGGTGGAACGCGTGGCGCAAGTCATCGACATTCCGTTCTGCGTGGCGGGCGGCATTAAAACCATCGCGGACGCGGAACAGATTTTTGCTTTCGGCGCGGATAAAATCTCCATTAACTCGCCTGCCCTTGCCGACCCTGATTTGATTTCCCGCTTGGCGGAACGTTTTGGCGTGCAGGCCATTGTAGTGGGCATTGACAGCTGGTTCGAGCAGGAAACCGGTAAATATTGGGTGAACCAATACACCGGAGACGAAAAACGCACCCGCCAAACCAATTGGCAGTTGCTAGATTGGGTGGTAGAAGTGCAACAACGCGGCGCGGGTGAAATTGTGTTGAACATGATGAACCAAGACGGCGTACGCAAAGGCTATGATTTAGCGCAACTGAAACCGGTGCGCCAAGCTTGCAATGTTCCGCTTATTGCCTCTGGCGGCGCGGGCGAAATGGTGCATTTCCGTGATGCTTTTATTGATGCCAACGTGGACGGCACTTTAGCCGCGAGCGTGTTCCATAAGCAGATCATTAATATCGGTGAATTGAAGGATTATTTGGCACGGGAATGCGTAGAAGTACGACGATAGGGCTAAAAGTGCGGTCGATTTTGGATGTGTTTTTTTAGAGATAACGATAACGCGCATACTTACATTTATAAAAGGATTAATAAAATGTTCAATATTACGCAAATCAACTGGCAAAAAATCAATAACCTCCTCCCCGTTATCGTACAACACGCGACGACGTGCGAAGTGCTGATGCTCGGGTATATGAATCAGGAAGCGTTAGAGAAAACCTTGGCGGAGAAGAAAGTGACGTTCTTTTCCCGTACGAAAAACCGTTTGTGGACAAAAGGGGAAACTTCGGGCAATTTCTTACATGTGGTGGATATGAGTTTGGATTGCGATCAGGATGCGTTGTTGATTTTGGCGGATCCTGTCGGGCCGACTTGTCACACAGGGGAAGAAAGCTGCTTTCACCGATTTGAGGCTCAATCCGAAGCTGATTGGACGTGGTTTACCAAATTGGAACGAGCGCTGGCGAAACGAAAATTTGCCGACCCCGACAGCTCATATACGGCAAAACTTCATGCCAAGGGAACAAAAAAGATTGCCCAAAAAGTTGGGGAAGAAGGAGTGGAAACCGCACTTGCCGCCGTTACACAAGACAAGCAAGAAGTCATTTCGGAAGCTGCCGATCTCACTTATCACTTAACTGTGTTGTTGCATAATATGAATCTTGAATGGCGCGATGTGTTGGCTAAACTTAAAGAGCGCCATCAAGGAATTGGATTACACCCGGAAGGTTCAAATAAATAAGCAAAAAGTGCGGTCGTTTTTTATCGAGTTTTGGGATTTCACAAATTACGGCGGGCTACGCCTTAGATTAGTTAATCCGCTATATTATTTTTAAAAACAATACGTTGCCATAACCAGCCTAAAATATAGCCTATAACAGCAAACGGTACCCATTCCATGGAATATTGTTTTAGTGGAAGTTCTTGGATAAAGGAAATTTCCGCTACCGATAAAATGGAAATAAAAGTAACCAATAGGAGTGAAACTCGCTGCCCGCTTAAAGATAACGGTACCCATTGATTAATAAACAACAATAGAATGATTGTAATCGCTATCGGGTACAACACTAATAATACCGGCACGGATTTACCGATTACGGCGCTTAGACCTTGATTTGCCAATACAAAACCGATTACTGTGAAAATTACCGCATAAGTTTTATAGGAAATTTTGTGATAAATTTCATTGAAATACTCGCTGACCGAAGCGATTAGCCCAATTGTAGTGGTTAAGCAAGCTAAGGATACAATAATTCCCAATAAGGTTCGCCCGAATGAACCGAACGCCTGCGACGCGGCGGAATTTAAAATATAAGTGCCGACATCTTGGCCTTTAGTTGCTAATTCCGCTAAAGTTTCCGGACTAATAGAAATGCTTTTACCAATCCATGCCAAAGCAATATAAATCAATGCTAAGAATATGGCGGCAACGAATGCAGCCACAGAGGTTTGTTTAATCAGCTCAGTTCCTTCCGAATGCCCTTTTCTTTTTATCGACATAATGACGATTACAGAAAATGCAATAGAAGCTAACGCATCCATTGTGAGATAACCGTTTATAAACCCACGGAAAAAAGACGATTGATCAGAATTTTCTATTGGCACGGAAACAGGCAGGTTATCGTTAAATAAGAACATGGCTTTAATGATTAGCGCCAAAATCGACAATAACAACAACGGCGTTAAAATAGTACCGATTCGCTCCACCATTTTTGACGGGTTTAAAGCAAACCACAAGGATAAAATAAAGTAAAGTGCGGTGAAAATTAACAGTGAAATCGTTTCTGATTCACCAATAAAAGGGATTATTGCCATTTCATAAGCAGTTGCTGCGGTACGTGGAATAGCAAAAAACGGTCCTATACTTAAATAAATGGCGGACAGGAATACAATCGAAAACCACGGATGGATTTTATTGAGCATATTCTTATAACCGCCGTAATAAAAACTACTGGCGATAATTCCAATTAAAGGCAGACCAACTCCGGTAATGATGAAGCCGAATATTGGAGGCCAAAAATTAGCACTATTTTCCAAACCTAAACGTGGCGGAAAAATTAAATTACCGGCGCCAAAGAACATGGCAAAAAGCATAAAGCCTACAAGAAGTGTATTTTTAGTCATAAAATTCTTTTATTTTAGTAAATCTTCATTTTTTGTGTGGTTCCATTTCCCACGTTTTTTATCCATATATTGAAAATATTCATTGGTAAACGTGCCTTGCGTACAGGTCAATTTATCACGGCGCGAATTGACTTGTTTGCCTTCAAGCGCCTGGTTTAGGGTTGTCGGGCCGGTTAACACGAACACGCCTCCGTCAATACGACGCTGTTCAATATTATCGATAATGATATCTAGGGTGTCTTTCAGAAATGCAGAACCCTTTTCCGCGGCAAGGAAAAAATTGGTGTATTTATTACGACGAGTGATCACGACTTCACTGTCTTCTTCATTAATAATGTCGGACAAACACCATACCAGATGCCCATCGATATCCATATAGACACCGCCTTCATTATACAACGTGAAAATCCGCCAGAAATCCGCCTGCGCCGCGCCGTCGGTCAATTTGCTATAAGCATTGTAAGTGCGTTCGTCGGCGTTGGCCTTGATATACTCTGCACGCTCTTCCGTGCTGACGTAACGATAATTATAACTTAGCGATAACGCACGATTGAATAAATAATTGCAATAGACCGGAAGTGTAACTTTGTTACTGTAATTCGTTTGCC
>CAJPST010000149.1 GCA_905373425.1 uncultured Mesocricetibacter sp. | reverse complement strand
GGCTAAGTGGTGTGGTGCGTAATTTGTCAGACGGCTCTGTATTAGTGATAGCCTGTGGCGATGAAGCGCAACTGGGCAAACTGCGCGAATGGTTGTGGCAGGGCCCGAGATATTCGCGTGTAGATAATGTGGTTGAGCAAATTTATCTTGGACAACGTCAGTTTGAGGGATTTTCAGTGGAAAGTTAGATTTGGCGGTAACATTTGACTAATGTGCAGAAGATGAGACTTGGTTTGATAGGCTAATGTTTTAAACGGGGCTATCAGATTGAGTTTTATCTTCTGCACATATAACGCTATTTGAAAATAGCTGAAAAACAGACCGCACTTTTGGACTCAAAAGGAACGCTATTATCGGCTTTTCCATTTACTCCACGCTAAAGCGAGAGAGAAGAAAAAAGCTTGGACAATAACGATGCAAGGTCCAATATCAGCATTGATATGGTAGCTTAGCAAAGTACCTGAGGTGCTGGATAATACTGAGGTTAATACAGCAAGCAGCATCATTTTCTCAAATCGGTTGGTTAACAAATAAGCGGTGATGCCCGGTGAAATTAACATTGCAACCACTAAAATCACACCAACCACTTGCATTGCGGTAACAATGGTCAAAGCAAGCAGTATCAGCAAGCCGTAGTACAATCGTTTAGGGGAAAGGCCGGCGACACGAGCATGGCTTGGGTCAAAACAATAGAGCAGAAAATCCCTTCTTTTTAAGAAGACAATCAGAAAAACCGCACCGGCAATTAAGCAGGTTTGCAATAATTCTGCGTGACTTACACCCAATAAATTGCCGAATAAAATATGGGTTAAATGTTGATCGGTTTCAACTTCGGTGAATAAAACCAATCCCAATCCAAACATCCCCGAATAGACGATTCCCATCACCGTATCTTCTTTAATACGACTGTTTTCTTTTAAGTAACCGATACTTAAAGAACATAGCAAACCTGACACAAAAGCGCCGATAATTAACGGTAAACCCAACCAAAAAGCAGCGACAACACCAGGAAGAACAGCGTGGGAAATGGCATCGCCCATCAATGACCAGCCTTTTAGTACCAAATAACAAGATAATACAGCACAAATTATGGCGACAATTAAAGCGGTAAACAATGCATTTTGCATAAACGGAAAGGCAAGTGGTTCACTGAACCATAGCAAGAATTTATCCATAATGCTCTCCGTTACGATCTTTTATTTTTTCTTTTTTGCGCATCAATATGCCGTATTTAGGCGAAAAGAAAAATACCAGCAGGAAAAGCACGGTTTGCAAACAAACGATTAGCCCACCGGTAGCACCGTCCAAATAATAGCTGATATAAGCACCGACTGCGCTACTACTGACGCCTAAGGCGACGGAAATGATTAATAGTTTGCCAAATCGATCTGTTAATAGATAAGCAGTCGCACCGGGAGTGATTACCATCGCGATGACTAACACGGCACCAACGGTTTGCAATGCGGCAACAATGCAGGCACTGAGCAGGGAAAAAAACAGGATTTTGTAACGAAGTGGCGAAAGTCCCACAGAGACGGCCTGAGTTTCATCAAAAAATACCAATAATAGATTTTTCCAAAACGATAGTAAGAAAATCAAACAGACTACAATAATAATGCCGACTTGTAATGCATCTTCATCAGCAATGCCTAAAATGTTACCAAGAATAATATCTTGCACGCTTACGGAAGTAGGATTTAGCGAAACAATTAGCAGGCCTGCGGCAAAAAATGTCGTAAAAATAAAGCCGATAACGGCATCTTCCCGTAGTTTGGTTATAGATTTAATCCAAAGAATTGCGAGGGCGGCTAAAATACCCGAAAAAAACGCACCAATCGCATAAGGCAGTTTGAGTGAGTAAGCGATAGCCACGCCGGGAACAACGGAATGTGACAATGCGTCACCGATTAACGACCAGCCTTTGAGCATTAAATAGGCGGATAAAAATGCACAAATACCACCTACTGCGGCGCTAATAACGATGGCTTTCAACATATAGTTGTAAGTGAAAGGCTCAAGCAATACATCCCACATGTTATTGCCGTCCTTGCGAAAATGATGAAAATTCTGACCGCTCTTTTTCCGGTTGAGACGAATCCTTTGTTTGGGTAGGCCGGACACTCTCTTGTGAGTGGCTTTTATTGAGTGAAGCTGGCGGATCGATTTTGGTTTGTCCGTAAAATACTGCCGGGCGTTCATCGTCAGTTAATACCGTGACAGAACGATTGTCTTCATCATCATGTAAATCGCTACCTGCGAGCTTAATATGCCGTAACACACCGCCGAAGACTTGTTCCAAATTATGTTGGTTGAAGGTTATTTCGGTTTTACCGGTTGCGATTACCGTACGGTTAATCATTACAACTTGATCACAAAAATCGGGTACGCTACCAAGATTATGTGTGGAAACCAAGATTAAATGCCCTTCGCTACGTAGCTGACCAAGTAGTTCAATAATGGCATTTTCGGTTTTTACATCCACACCGGTGAAAGGTTCGTCCAATAAAATTACTTTGCTTTGCTGAGCAAGAGCACGAGCTAAAAACACCCGTTTCTTTTGACCGCCCGAGAGTTCTCCGATTTGGCGCTCGGCTAAATGTTCTATATCAACCCGTTGCATTGCCTGCCGGACTTTTTGTTTATCTTGCGGCTTTGGAATACGCAAAAAATTCATATAACCATAGCGCCCCTGCATAACAACGTCATATACCGACACGGGAAATTGCCAATCCACATCTTCACTTTGTGGTACATAGGCGATTAAGTTTTGCTTCAACGCTTGTTCAATCGGTAAACCGCAGAGTTTTACTGTTCCTTGTTGTGGTTTCAGTAACCCCATTAGGCTTTTAAATAGAGTAGATTTGCCACTTCCGTTAACACCAACTAAAGCGCAAGTCGTTCCGCCTGCCAAGCGGAACGAGATATCGTAAATTGCAGTATGCCCGTTATTGTATCGTACGGTAACATCTTGTACTTCAATTGAGGCTGAGATCTGCTGTGAAGACATTATTTTTCAAATCCTTTAACGATGGTTGAAACCGTTACGTTTAATAAATCAACATAAGTTGGTACAGGACCGTCTTTGTTTGATAGTGAATCTACATAAAGTACACCACCATACTTCGCTCCGGTTTCTTTTGCAACTTGTTTCATCGGTTTCGGTGAAATCGTACTTTCGCTGAATACAACAGGAATATTATTTTTACGTACCGCATCAATTACTTTTCGTACTTGTTTCGGTGTGCCTTGTTGTTCTGCATTGATTGGCCATAAATAGACTTCTTTGAAACCGTAATCTTTGGTTAAATAGCCAAAAGCTCCCTCACTAGTGACTAACCAGCGTTTATTTTCAGGGACTTGAGCCAATTTTTCACGTAACGGTTTATCCAACTGTTTAATTTTTTCCGCATAACGCGTGGCGTTTTCTTCATATGTTTTTGCATTTTGCGGATCATATTTTATAAAAGCATTTTTGATGTTTTCAATGTAAATTAACGCATTGCTGGTTGACATCCACGCGTGTGGGTTTGGTTTGCCACTATATTCACCTTCATAAATGGATACCGGCGTAATACCGTCAGTCGCAACTACAGCAGGTACATTTTTCATGTTTTGGAAAAAGCGTTCGAACCAACGTTCCAGATTTAAACCGTTCCAGATAATTAAATCAGCAGATTGTGCCTGAGCGATATCTTGTGGAGTCGGCTGATAATCATGAATTTCCGCACCGGGTTTAGTGATGGACTGTACCTCGGCTGCATCACCGGCAACATTTTGAGCAATATCCTGAATTACGGTAAAGGTGGTGACAACTTTAAATTTGGCTTCAACGGCGCCGGTATTAAAAACACATAAAAAAGCGACCGCACTTAATAAGATTTTACGCATACATTCTCCTTATTTTTTATTATGTTATAAAATCCGCATAAAGTATATGTCTTTAATTACTATTGTCAAGTGATAATTATTATTATTTGTGAGATGTGCTGGTTTAAACAACTTATAAGCATTTTGCCGGTTTTGGCAAGCCTGCTAATTTGGTTGCTTGCTTTGCAGGTCCATCGGGGAAAAGGCGCTGTAAATAACGGCTATTACCTTTATCTTCGCCTAGTTTCTGTGCCATCGCTTTTACTAGCATTCTAATAGCTGGGGAGGTTTTATATTCCTTATAAAAATCACGCACAAAATGAATGACTTCCCAGTGTGCTTCCGTTAATTGTAAATTTTCTTTCTCGGCAATCGCCAAAGCAACATCTTGATTCCATTGATTAATATCGAGCAGATAACCCAAAGGGTCGGTTTCAATAATGGTGTTATTTACATTAAGCATTTAATTTTCCGTTGAAACAGCAAATAGAGAAGCGCCCCAATAAAGGGGCGCTGAAGCAATAAGGGTTACGGCTTATTCATCGCGTAAGAAAGAAAGTAGATTTAGTAAACTGGTGAACAAGTTGTAGATTGATACGAATAAGCTAACGGTCGCGCGAATATAGTTGGTTTCACCACCGTGAATGATGTTGCTGGTTTCATATAAAATTGCTGCACTAGAGAAAATCACAAATAATCCGCTAAGAGCAACATGTAATGCCGGCAGGTTAAAGAAGAAACTTGCAATCATTCCGACTAGTAGCACAATAAATAAAGCGAATAGCATTCCTGATAAGAACGACATATCTTTTTTAGTTGTTAATACGTAAGCGGAACAAGCAAAAAATACAGCAGCTGTACCACCTAATGCCAACACAACCAAGTCACTCAAACCTGCGCCAACATAAACGTTTAAAGTTGGTCCAACGGTATAACCTAAAAAGCCGGTGAAAGCGAATGTAGCGAGAATTCCTAAGCCACTATCAGCAAATTTGTGTGTTAGGAAAAGTAAACCGTAAAAACCGGCTAACATCATAATCAATCCCGGACGTGGCAGATTTAACGACATAGAAATTGCAGCAACAATGGATGAGAAAGCCAAAGTTAACGCTAATAAAAAATAAGTATTACGCAATACTTTGTGTGTTTTTAATAGGGAATCAGATTCCTCTCTTGAATTTACGATAATACGCGGTTGTGATTGCATAGCTCAGGTTCCTCCAGTATCTAGCTAATTAAAAGAATGTTTTGTTAAATTAATGTTTAATACATCAAAAGTCAAAACATATTTATTGAAATACCGAGAATGATTAAATA
>CAJPST010000148.1 GCA_905373425.1 uncultured Mesocricetibacter sp. | reverse complement strand
AAATTGTTGATGATCCTGGAAAGGCTGAACTTCCGTTAATTCAATATTTAGGCCTCGTAACATCGTAAAAAATCGTTGCGGATTGCCAATTCCCGCGACAGCTGAAACCTTATGAAATTCACTCAACGGACACTTTTCCCCGCTTACTAAGTTGACTGCAAACCGAGCATTCAACGTCATTAATGCATCGCAATCCTCTCGTCTGCTACCGTTAGCAATAATCAAATCTACCGAATTCAAACGGTTGGGTAACTCTCTTAAGGGACCCGCCGGTAACGGAAAACCGTTGCCCAATCCACGTTCGGCCTCCATCACCACAATTTCCACATCACGCTGTAATTTATAATGTTGTAAACCGTCGTCGCTAATAATTAAATCGCACTCTGTATTTTTTAATAGCAGTTCAATTGCTTGTCTACGATCAGGTGAAATACAAACGGCAACTCCCGTTTGCTTGGCAATCAATACCGGCTCGTCTCCGCCCTGAACAGGATCAGTTTCCCCGCTAACAAGTAAAGGATAGCTTTCAGCACGACTGCCATAACCGCGGGAAATCACACCGCACTTTATATTGCGCTGTTGTAATTGTTGCACCAACCAAACCACCACAGGTGTTTTGCCATTTCCACCAACAGACAAATTTCCTACCACGATAACGGGAACCGGTGCTCGATAGGATTTCATGATACCAAAACGGAATAAACTTTTCCGAATAACCGTCAATAACCAAAACAAGAGCGAAAAAGGTAACAGCAAATAAGCTATCCACGATCTCGGCCGAATTGCATACCAAAAATTCATCGTCGCTCCGTCAATTAATTTTTTTAATGGCTAAATTGCATTGAATGTAACTGTTTGTACGCACCGTTTTGCGCCAGTAATGCTTGATGCGTGCCTCGCTCTCGAATCTCACCGTGTTCAATGACTAAAATTTCATCTGCATTTTCAATAGTTGATAAGCGGTGAGCGATAACTAAAACCGTACGATCTTTCTGCACTTCTTCCAAAGCGGACTGAATCGCCCGTTCAGACTCAGTATCTAACGCAGAAGTGGCTTCATCTAAAATTAACACCGGCGAATTACGTAATAATGCTCTGGCAATCGCTAAACGCTGGCGTTGGCCACCGGACAAATTAGCACCATTTTCACCGACAAGCGTATCCAATCCGTTTTCCAACTGTGCGGCAAACTCCATTACATGCGCCGCTTTTGCTGCCGCTTCAATTTGTTCTCGGCTATATTTATCCTCGGCGGCATAAGCAATATTATTGGCAATCGTATCATTAAATAAATGCACCTGCTGCGATACCACCGAACACTGCTCGCGCAGATTAGTTAATTTATAGTCCTGGATATTTATGTCATCCAGCAAGATTTCACCTTGTTTAATATCATAAAAGCGCGTCAACAGACTTGCCACGGTGGATTTGCCCGATCCCGAGCGTCCAACCAACGCCACTGTTTTTCCTTGCGGAATTTTGAAAGAAATATGAGATAAGGCAGGCTCCTCTTTACCCTCGTAAGTAAAGCTGACGTCTTTAAATTCCACGTTACCTTTCACCCGTTCCGGTGCAACTGTTCCGTTATCTTTTTCGGTTTCCAAATCCAAAATTTCAAATAAGGTTTGGCAAGCTGCCATACCACGTTGGAACTGCGCATTAACGTTAGTTAATGACTTTAACGGACGCATCATCGCCAACATGGAAGAAAAGACGACGGTAAAAGAACCGGCTGTTAAGTTCTGACTCATAATAGCGGGGAATGTGGCCAAATAAAGCACCGCAGCTAATGCCAACGATGCAATAATTTGCACCACCGGATCGGCAATACCATTAGCGACTGCCAAACGCATTCCCTGCCGCCGCATATCATTACTTACCTGATTAAAACGCGCCTCTTCAATTTTTTGCCCGCCGAAAGATAGCACAACTTTATGTCCTTTCAACATTTGTTCTGTCGTTGCAGTAAGCGTTCCCATGGAATTTTGCAGATTTTTACTCAGTGTACGAAAACGCTTGGAAACCAAACGAATCAGTAAAGCGATAATCGGACCGATCACAAACAAAACCACAGAAAGCTGCCAACTTGTTACTAACATTACGCCAAACAGTGACAGTAAATAGGTACCTTCGCGCACAATCGTAGTTAATGAACTTGAAGAAGTCTGCGCTACTTGCTCGGTGTCATAAGTTACACGAGACAACAAGCGCCCGGTAGAATTCTGATCAAAAAAACTGACCGGCATAAACATCAGGTGTTTAAACAAGCGACGACGTAAAATCATCACCACTTTACCCGATACCCAAGCAAGGCAGTAATTGGCAACAAAACTGGTGATACCGCGCAGCATAATAAATAACACCACCAGCACCGCCATCAATTTTAGAAAGGAATGATCCGCTTTACCAAAACCGTCATCAAGTAACGGTTTTAACATATAAATCAAAGTAGAATCTGCAGCCGCATTCAGCACCAGCGCGACACCCGCCGCAACCAATCCCCACTTAAACGGTGCAATAGTCGGCCACAAACGTTTGAAGGTTTGTGCTGTAGAAAGATCCTGTTCTTGCATAAAATGTCGTTATAATCACATTGTTATCATTTCAATAATGGGCGCATTGTACCTTTATTTAAGGCATTATCCAACTTTAATTTAGCCTGCCAATCAAGCGTTGATACCAAGGTGAAAACTGCGTCCTAGCAGTGCGAATTTCAGTATTATCACCATAAAAACGTACTGAAATCTGTCCGAAAACGGCGGAATTATAGACCGCACTTTGTGCATTTTCCAAGCGACTCACTACGTCCGGATGAGGAAAACGCCACGGATTCCAACGTCCACTGGAAATTAACGCAATTTTAGGTTGAATTTGACTCACTAAACGCGAGCCTGTTGATGTTTTACTGCCGTGATGCCCGACTTGTAAAACCTCTATTTTATCAAGCCCGGAAGCAAAACGTCGTTCTGTCCGGATATCCGCATCACCGGTCAACAGTAAACTATGCTGCCCGTCCGTGATGAATAACACGCAGGAATCCGGATTTTCCGCATCATCCACTACATCCGGTGGAGATAAGACCCGAAAACTCAGCCCTTGCCACTGCCAACGTTCGCCCTGCCGACAAAAAGTGCGGTCGATTTTTTCGTCATTTTTAAAACCATAATTTTTCCGCGACGGGCTAATAAATTTGAGAGGCGGATAAACAATCAAGATCTCTTTCGCTCCACCTGAATGATCATTATCGTCATGGCTGATAATCAGCCAATCCAATTTGATTCCCTGTCGTTGCAAATAAGGAATAATCTCAATCTTTGCCATATTGCCACCCGCCCAGCCCGCTCCCGTATCATACAACACGCCGTGCCCATTTTTTATAAGTAAGGTCGCCAGCCCTTGTCCGACATCCAGCGTTTCTATCTGCCAATCAGGTCTATTGATTTGCTGATAAATCAAGCGGACAAGGCAAAAACCGATCGTAATAAAACCAAGCAACATAATATTTCTCTGCACGCTCATAGCTAAATTACGATCGGCTTTTAGTGAAATTTTGCGGATAGGCTTTAGCCAGTCATTGTTATTTGTCAATGAAATGATAGATGGGCGATAAATCAATCTCATCATAATCAGAAACAAGCCGATTAAAAGTGCGGTCAAAATTAACGTTGTTTTTTCACTAAGACTCACCCAACCGCCTTGCCAAAAACTTAATATATACTCCAATTTCTCGGCAACAAAATCAGCAATTTGCCATAAAAAGAGCGAACCGTTGGTCAAAACCGCGCATAACACCAACGGCACCAGAATAAAGCTAAATAACGGTACAGAAATCAGATTTGCGCAGAAACCTTGTAAAGAAAATCCGCCGAATACTGCAAGTTGAATCGGGGTAAATAAGCATAATAAACCGAGTTGCAAATGCAATAACCCTAAAATCCACCGCACTTTGGCCGATACTCCCTGCGATAAAGATTGTCCTCTCCACAGTAAGAGTTGTAAGGGAAAAACTTGATACCATAAAATCAGACACCCCACCGCCCCAACAGACAGCCAAAAACTGGCAGACAACACCACCAACGGATCGCTTATCAGCAAAAGTGCAATCACGCGTAAAAACAATTGCCACGGACTGCAATAAACCCTTCCAATTCGTAATAAATATAGTATTACCAACGCGGTAATTGCACGAAAAGTCGGAATCGCAAAACCAGCCAGTTGTGCATAAAAATAAGCACAACCTAATCCTGTTAAAATCGGAAACAACGGCGTAATCCAACGGGTTGGTAACATAATTTGCAATCCGCGCGCCAATATAAATCCGAATACCATTGCCAAACCGATATGCAATCCGGAAATCGCGATTAAATGCGCAGTATTGGTTTGTTGATAAATCTGCCAACTGTCCGCTTTCAACCATGCCCTTTCACCGAAACTTGTCGCTAACAGTAAGCCTTGATGCGCAAGCCCTTGTGTTTGTCGTAACGCTGCGTTCAGACGCTGTTGCCGCCATGTAAAAACATCGGAAATTTTAACCGCACTTTTTACATTCGCCCATGCTGTAATGCCTTTAGAAAAATACCATTGCTGCCGGTCAAAGCCACCTTGATTCAACCTTGATGACAACGGACGTAACTGCAATTCGCCATGCCAACGTTCTCCTAATTTAACTTGTTCCGCGCCCTTCCAATTTGCATAAATCCGTTGTTCAGGCAAATCTGGTTGTAAGCGTGCTCGTAGGATAAGTGTTTGGTAATCCTGTTGATGCTGGATTTCTTCTACCACAAATTCAGTGCTAATTTTCGATGGTAGGTTTGCCATGTTATCTGCTAATTTTAATAGGTTAAGTGGCTGGAAATGCGCATAACCGAGGCCGGCAATGAGTAGAGCGAGTTTAATGAAAACCAATAAGATTCGTATTTTTCCAAATAATCGTAATAGCAGGGCTACAATCAGGCAACTCCCTCCTGTTACCATCGCAGTTTGCCATTCAAGCAATAAAAAATCAGGCAGCCAAATAATCGAAAATACACTAAATATCAGGCTCACAGCGATCCAATCCAAGGAAATATTACGCATTCTGTTCTTAATTACACATCTTCCGGTTGCCTTGACTTATCGCAACAATATGAAATAAAACAGGCTTCTTTACCAAGTTTGTCGACAAATTTTGGAACTACAATCGCAAAATGAAAATTTATTTACACAAAAAAGACAACTT
>CAJPST010000147.1 GCA_905373425.1 uncultured Mesocricetibacter sp. | reverse complement strand
CTTATTTGTTACGTGCTTACTTTGACTGGTTGGTGGATAACGGACTGACGCCTTATTTGGTGGTAGATGCTACATATTATGGCGTGAAAGTGCCGGTGGAATATGTTAAAGACGGTCAAATTGTGCTCAACTTATCTGCGACTGCAGTGGGAAATTTAGTCATTTCTCATGAGACGATTCAGTTCAGCGCCCGTTTCCGTGGTATTCCGCAGGATATTTATATCCCAATGGGAGCGGCATTGGCGATTTATGCGCGTGAGAATGGCGATGGCGTGATGTTTGAGCCTGAAAAGGTTTATGATGAACAGGCTCAAATTCCGGACTTAGATCAACCAAATGATTTCAGTGAAGCAGTTGATAAACTAAAGGCTAAAACGACAACTAAACCGAAATCAGCAGACAAAGTGTCTTCTCATTTGCGTATTGTAAAATAAATTGTCGGATAACGTGCGAATATGAAAAAAGTGCGGTGAATTTTCACCGCACTTTTTTATATTGTCAATTATATCGATTTTCAAGCTTTCGTTGCCGATTTCATAGATTGTATGAAATTTGCCAATTCTGCTAAACAGTTAGCGTGATTATCGAGATTTTGTGCAATTATTTTCACTGTAGCTGAACCTGAAATAGCACCGTCCACACCCATTTGTAGTGCGTCTTTCACCTGTTGAGGCTGAGCAATACCGAAACCTTGGAGAATCGGTGGCGAATTATGGGCTTTCAGTTGCTCAACCAAACTGTCTAAGTTAGCCGCATAACTCTGATTTTCGGCACTGGTTACCCCGGAGCGGGAAACTAAATAAGTATAACCTTTGCTATTTTGGGCTACTTTGCAAACAGTTTTTTTATCAGCATTCGGTGGGCAAATAAACACAGGTTGCACATCGTATTTTGTAGCTGCCTGAATATAAGGTTCGGCGGCCAGTAACGGTATATCGGCGACCAATACTGCATCTACTCCGGTATCTGCGCAACGTTGATAAAAGCCATCTAATGTTTGTTGATAAATCAAATTAGCACAAAGTAGCAAGCTTATGGGAATTTCAGGATATTTTGACCGCACTTTTGTTAATAATTGAAAGCATGTTTCCGTACTGCAACCGGCACTTAGTGCTCGATTATTGGCGGCTTGAATCACCGGGCCATCTAACAGCGGATCAGAAAACGGGAAGCCCAGTTCCAACGCATCGGCACCGTTATCAACTAAAGTACAAATAATATCGAATGAACGGTCAAAGTCAGGGTCGCACAGCGTGACAAACGGCACAAATGCGCCTTCATTTTTTGTTTTTAATTGTTCAAACAGGTTTGCAAATCTCGTCATCAGATTTTCCCTCTTGCCGTAAAAATTTTATCCACTGTGAAAATATCTTTGTCACCACGTCCCGATAAATTAACAACCAAAAGCTGTTCGTTATCTGGGTTTTGTTTAATTAATTTAAGTGCATAGGCCAGAGCATGCGCACTTTCCAGCGCAGGAATAATCCCCTCATTTTTAGCCAGCGCTTGAAATGCATCCAATGCTTCTTCATCGGTTATACTTTCATATTCTGCGCGTCCGGTAGCGTGTAAATAAGCATGTTGTGGTCCAACGGAAGGGAAGTCCAAACCGGCAGAAATACTGTAGGATTCTTCAATTTGTCCGTCTTGGGTTTGCATAATCGGTGACTTCATTCCAAAATAAATACCAACTGTTCCGTGGCGTAACGGCGCTCCATGTTCACCACTGTCAATTCCTTTACCTGCCGGTTCAATTCCGATAAGGCGGACATTTTCTTCCTCAATAAAGTCAGCAAACATTCCGATAGCGTTGGAACCACCGCCGACTGCAGCAATGACCGCGTCAGGTAGGCGACCTTCTTTTTCTAGAATTTGGCGTTTGGTTTCTTCTCCGATCATCTTTTGAAATTCACGTACAATGGTTGGAAACGGATGGGGACCCGCTGCTGTACCTAGCAGATAATGGGTGGTTTCGTAATTTGCCGACCAGTCTCGCATAGCTTCACAACAGGCATCTTTTAACGAACAAGATCCTTTTTCCACAGGCACCACTTCCGCGCCCATCAAACGCATACGGAATACATTTGGTGATTGGCGCTCCACGTCTTTTGAACCCATATAAATTTTACATGGCATATCCAGCATAGCGCAGGCCAAAGCAGTCGCTACGCCGTGTTGGCCTGCCCCGGTTTCGGCAATAATACGGGTTTTACCCATTCGTTTAGCAAGCAGAATTTGCCCCAATACTTGATTGGTTTTATGGGCTCCGCCATGTAATAGGTCTTCCCGTTTCAGATAAAGTTTAGTTTTACTACCTTTAGTTAGATTGCGACAACAGGTTAATGCCGTTGGACGTCCTGCGTAATTTTTCAACAAATCCTGAAATTCACGCTGAAAGTCAGGATCAGTTTTTGCCTCTACAAAAGCTTTTTCTAGTTGTTGCAATACAGGAACCAGTATTTCAGGGACATACATTCCGCCGAATTCGCCGAAATAAGGGTTGAGAATAGTATCTGCCATTTTTTATTCCTTAATTATTTAAAATCTTTGCAAAAACCGACCGCACTTTTTCGGTGTCTTTCACACCTGGAGCAGTTTCTACGCCAGAATTCAGATCAACACCGATGCAATGTTGTGCCAATGCCGCATCAATATTATTTGGATTGATGCCTCCGGCTAAAAGGATTTTATGTTTTAGTTGCGTCGGAATCAGCGACCAATCGAAAGTCTCACCTGTACCGCCCTGTTGTGTGCCCGACTTGCTATCGAAAACGAAACGATCAATCTCAAAAACGTCGTCAAAAACCACCGCACTTTTATGCGTTACATCTACGGAAATGGCTTTCCAAATGCGAATATTTTTAGGCAATTCGGCGTGAAGTGCGGTGATAAATTCCGGTGTTTCATCGCCGTGCAACTGAACGGCATAGAGCTGTAACTGCTGCGCAATTTTCACGATAAAATCAATGTCTTGATTTTGAAACACGCCCACAAAGCGAAGTGGGGCTGCTGTCACCAATTCTTGGGCTTGGCGTAAACTGACACAACGTTTGGAATTTTCGACAAAAATCAGCCCGCCGTATAATGCGCCGCTTTCGTAAACAGTTTTTACGTCTTGCGCACGGGTTAAACCGCACACTTTGTTTTCGCCGAAAATGACTTCACGCACGGCGTTGTTTAAGTCGGGACTGCCCATTAAACTGCTGCCGATTAAGAAACCGTGGGCAACTTGTTGCAATTCGCGTACTTGCTGATGATTGTAAATGCCTGATTCACTGATGATTCGCACATCGGCAGGAATGCGGTCGGCATATCGGCTGGTTAATGCCACCACGCGGTTTAAATCCACGCTTAAATCATGCAAATTGCGATTATTCACACCGATAATTTTCGCCCCTAACGCCAAGGCGCGTTCAAATTCTTCTTCGTTGCCGGTTTCGGTCAACACTCCCATGCCAAGAGAATGCGCCAAATCCGCCAAGATGCGATAAGTTTCATCATTCACCACAGAAAGCATGAGTAAAATCGCGTCGGCTTGGTAAAAACGCGCCAAATAAACCTGGTATTCGCTGATCATAAAGTCTTTACACAACACCGGTTGTGTTACAACGTCGCGAACTTGTTTGATGTAGGCAAAATCGCCTTGGAAGTATTTTTCATCCGTCAGCACAGAAATCGCGTTGGCATAGTGTTTATAAATCTGCGCAATTTCTGTCGGTTTAAATTCGCTACGAATCAACCCCTTGGAAGGCGAGGCTTTTTTACATTCTAAAATGTACACCGGTTTTTGGTGCGTGCCTTTTGCCAACGCATCATAAAAAGAGCGGTTGGATTTTTGAATGTTTTTTTCAAATTCACTTAACGGAAATTCCGCTTCTTTGTTTTTTACCCATTCGGCTTTATCGAGCACGATTTTTTGTAACACCGTGGCGGTTTCAAGTGGTTTGGAAAAGTCTTGTGTGATCATGTTTATTTCTTATTTTTGAAAACGGGGCTTTAAATTAATAGGTCGTCAATTTCTGTAAGGTTTCAAACGGCTTGCCTTGTGCAATCACATCCAATACCCGTTGTGCATTTTGTTTAATGTCTTCTTGTCCGAACAGTTTTAGTAAGAGGGCAGTGTTCATGGCAACGGCTTGGTTGTGTTCCGCTTTGCCTTTGCCTTGTAAAAGTGCGGTGATCATTTGCGCATTTTCTGTCGGTTCTCCGCCACGCAAAGTTTCCAACGGTTTGACTTGGAAACCAAAATCCTGTGGTGTTAGGGTATAACGTTCAATCTCGCCGTTACGCACTTCCGCCACTTCTGTAGCGCCATGAATTGCCACTTCGTCTAAGCCACTGCCGTGCACGATAATCGTGTGTTCGTGACCTAATTGGGCAACGGTTTTGGCGTAAATATCAATCAGTTCAGGAGAATAAACGCCGAGTAATTGACGTTTCGGACGTGCCGGATTAATCAATGGCCCTAGAATATTGAAGATCGTGCGGGTTTTCAACGCTTGACGCACCGGTACGGCGTGTTTGAAACCGAGATGATATTTTTGTGCAAAAATGAAGCAAAGTCCGATTTCGTCTAAGGCTTTGCGTGCTGATTCAGGAGACATTGAAATGTCTACTCCCAATGTAGTTAGTAAGTCACTGGCTCCCGTTTTACTGGATACGCTGCGGTTGCCATGTTTGGCGATTTTAAAACCCAAACTTGCTCCGACAATAGCTGACGTGGTAGATATATTGATAGTGTTTGCGCCGTCCCCGCCGGTGCCGACAATATCGGCAAAAGGATAGCTGGGAGTTGGAAACGGTTCGGCGGCTTGCTGCAGAGCGGTTACCGCACCGCTGATTTCATCAACGGTTTCGCCACGTAAGTTTAGAGCAATAAGTGCGCCTGCCAGTTGTTCTCCGGAGAGTTCGCCTTTAATGATTGCGCCAAATAGGGTTGTTGCTTGCTCTCGGGTCAAGGCTTTGTTGTCAAATAATTCGGATAAAATTTGTTCGAACTGCATATCGTATTTCCTTGTGCTTAACGATAAATATCGTAAGTTAAATCCTGTGCTTCATCGCCTGTCATACCACGGAAACCCCAACAATGAGCAGGTTGTTCTTTAATGGTAATTTCAATATCAATCGGTGAAATGCCGATACGCTGTTCTAATTCGCAAAACAGCATTTTAATCAGACGCTTTTTGGTTTCGGCAGTACGCCCCTGCATTAAATTGATTTCAAT
>CAJPST010000146.1 GCA_905373425.1 uncultured Mesocricetibacter sp. | reverse complement strand
GAACCCAAAACAAACTGATGTATCAAAGGAAGTTCGGTTTCTCTGGCCCCAATGACCTTTCCATTTTTATCTACTAAAATCGGACGCAACCCTCTTGTCGGTTCCAAAATAAATTGATTAGAACTGATCAATAAATGTGCTACCCGATTATCTTTAATGGAAGAAGCGATTTCATTTTGATAAATGCGTAATTCATCAGCTTGTAACGGCGTAAACTGGCGTACGTCAAAGCGCGGAATAATAAAAGCCACCATCAGCAACAAAATAAAAATCAGCCAAAAAAACGTAAATATCTTGACCGGTAAAGTATTGACTCTAACACAAGCCGTTTGTAGAAGATTTTTTATAGTCATAGTTTTGGCAAGCTAACCGTGTTGTTTATTTTATTCTTCTTAATCACCATAATCGGTTCCATTCGCCACCATCAGCAAATAGCCGCGCCCACGCAATGTTTTGAACCAAGGAGAGGAATCATCGCGCACCGGTAGTTTTTTACGTAAATTCGACATATGCATGTCAATTGCACGATCGAACGGACTTAAACGCTTGCCTAATACTTCCATGCTTAATAAATCTCGCGACAAAATTTGCCCCGGATTACGAATAAGCATTTGAAGAAGGAGAAATTCCGTTCCGGTTAAATCTAAGTCTTTGCCATGATAAACCGCTTGCTGACGGCCCGGGTAAAGCGTAATACCTTGGAATTCCAATGGTTTATGTTCATCTGAAGGAACCGATTGCTCAACGGCTTCAGCATCTGTCTTGTTATGGCTACGACGCAAAATAGCTTTCATGCGCGCTACCAATTCGCGATCATTAAACGGCTTAGGTAAATAATCATCAGCCCCCAGTTCTAAGCCGATAACCCGATCGATTTCATCGCCACGCGCCGTCAACATCAAAACAGGAGTTTCAAATTTTTGGCGAATCCGTTTTAAAGTTTCAATACCGTTCAAGACCGGCATCATGACATCCAATAAAATCAAATCGTGACTAGAATCCAATTTTTCCAGAGCTTCCTGTCCGTTATTGGCAATATCAATCGTAAAACCTTCCAATTCCATCACTTGAGCTAACAGCTCAACTAATCCTTCATCGTCGTCAACTAATAAAATTTTACTCATGGTTTTCTCTATTAATTATGATTATCTCAGTTAAGAGGAAATATCTGTATAAATCAAATATCTCTATCATTAATCTTACTACACATTTACATAAATTTACACAAAAATACTTTTAAAAATTTCACTATTTGCTACTAATTTTAGCCATTCTGATTTAAAATCTAAACGTTTAACCATTTTTTAACCAAAATCAACTGAAAAGTAAGGGGAGAAACGATGAAACTTGTTGAAGTCAAGCATCCATTAGTCAAACATAAATTAGGATTAATGCGCGCCTCTGATATCAGTACCAAACATTTTCGTGAACTGGCTACAGAAGTTGGAAGCTTACTGACCTATGAAGCAACCGCCGATTTAGAAACGGAAAAAGTAATCATCGACGGCTGGTGTGGGCCGGTGGAAATTGATCGCGTAAAAGGCAAAAAAGTTACTGTTGTGCCTATTTTACGTGCCGGATTGGGAATGATGGACGGCGTACTAGAACATGTTCCCAGCGCACGCATCAGTGTAGTTGGTATGTATCGTGACGAAGAGACTCTTGAACCTGTCCCTTATTTTCAGAAACTTGCCAGTGATCTGGAAGAACGCTTAGCTATCGTAGTCGATCCGATGTTGGCTACAGGCGGATCAATGATCGCTACTCTTGATTTATTAAAGCAAAAAGGTTGTAAACATATCAAAGTATTAGTGCTGGTGGCAGCTCCGGAAGGAATTGCGGCCCTTGAGAAAGCTCACCCCGATATTGAGGTTTACACCGCATCTATCGACAGCCACTTAAATGAAAACGGCTATATTATTCCGGGTTTAGGTGACGCAGGCGATAAAATTTTTGGCACCAAATAAACTGCCGCATTGGTGATAATCTATTATTGTGGGATATTTATAAACCATTTATGCAGGAGCAATTTATGTTTAAAAATATTGAAAAATCAACCGTATTAAAACTGGTTGAGCAAATCGAATACAATACAGGACAAGTTTCCAGTAAAACCTTATCACAAAATCCGAACGTTAGCGTGACACTCTTTTCTTTCAGCAAAGGAGAAGAAATCAGCACTCACACTTCACGTGGCGATGCAATGGTAACTGTGCTGGAAGGGTTAGCTAAAATTACTGTGGATAATGTTGACTACCAAGTCGGCGCGGGTGAGACCATTGTCATGCCGGCAACTATTCCACACGCGTTATTTGCCGTGGAAAACTTCAAAATGATTTTGACTGTTGTTTTCCCAAAAACTTAAACATTAGAATCCGTCAAAGTGCGGTCTGTTTTCGCCACGTTTTTTAAAACGTCGCAAAAATCAACCGCACTTTTATTTGCCTGCAACATCACTTCCTACAGCCTAAGTAACACATAAAGAGATTAAAATGACAGAACCCTCACAACAACAAAGCACTACCAAACAAGCTTTTGTTGGCTTGCAAATGCTGTTTGTCGCATTCGGTGCATTAGTTCTGGTGCCTTTGATTACAGGGCTGGATGCCAATACTGCATTACTTACCGCCGGCATCGGCACACTTCTATTTCAATTCTGTACCGGTAAACAAGTACCGATTTTCCTTGCCTCTTCCTTTGCATTTATTGCACCGATTCAATATGGTGTACAAACTTGGGGAATTGCCGCTACAATGGGAGGCTTGGCTTGCACCGGGTTGGTTTACTTCGCACTCAGCGCACTGGTTAAATTTAAAGGTGCCGGAGCATTACAGCGTATATTCCCTCCGGTGGTTGTCGGCCCGGTCATCATCATTATCGGAATGGGACTTGCGCCTGTTGCGGTAGATATGGCAGTCGGCAAGAACAGTGGCTATGATTATAATGATGCCGTATTGGTCTCAATGGTCACGCTACTGACTACACTTTGTGTAGCCGTTTTTTCCAAAGGAATTATGAAATTAATTCCAATCATGTTCGGTATTACTGTTGGTTATATTCTGTGTCTTTGCTTAGGATTAATCAATTTCCAGCCGGTTTTTGATGCCCCATGGTTCAGTATGCCGAATCTCACTGCTCCGGAATTCAAACTGGAAGCTATCCTCTACTTACTGCCTATCGCCATTGCGCCGGCTGTAGAACACGTCGGTGGCATTATGGCAATCAGTTCCGTGACAGGAAAAGATTTTCTGAAAAAACCAGGATTACACCGCACTTTATTAGGTGATGGCATCGCTACAAGTGCAGCTTCCATGTTAGGTGGTCCTCCAAATACCACTTATGCGGAAGTCACCGGAGCCGTAATGCTTACACGTAACTTCAACCCGAATATTATGACTTTGGCAGCGATTTGGGCAATTGCAATTTCTTTCTGTGGTAAAGTAGGGGCATTCCTTTCTACCATCCCGACCATCGTAATGGGTGGAATTATGATGTTAGTATTCGGTTCTATCGCCGTAGTAGGAATGAGCACACTGATTCGAGGCAAAGTAGATGTAACCGAAGCGCGAAACCTTTGCATTATCTCTGTGGTAATGACATTCGGTATTGGCGGAATGTTCGTCAACTTCGGCGAAGTTTCCCTCAAAGGAATCAGTTTATGCGCCGTTGTCGCGATCATCTTAAATTTAGTACTGCCAAAAGCAGAAAATAAGATTGAAGACTAACTTATTCAAAGAGGCGGAATACCGCCTCTAAAACAGCTTCAAAAACGACCGCACTTTTAACTAATGCAGCAGATTCCGTTACCAATTCATCAACTTGATGACGACACGCTAGATAATTTCTACGGTGACAATAATTTGTTACCGCTTAAATCCTTGCGTAAAAATTTTGTCGAACTCACACAACCGATTTTTTATCTTTGGGGTGAAAAAGGTTGTGGCAAAAGCCATCTACTTAAAGCCGTCGCACGGCATTTTCTTGACCAACATCGCGCTGCACTTTATGTACCGTTAAGCGAGGCCACACACTTCACACCGACAGTGCTTGATAATTTGGAACAGCTGGATGCTGTCTGTCTTGATGATTTGCAAACCGTTATCGGTCAACGGGAATGGGAAGTAGCAGTGTTCGATTTAATTAATCGCATTAAAGAAACACGCCAAACATTACTCTTAATCAGCGCCGACCAATCACCGGGGGCTTTGCAAACGCAGCTTCCCGATCTTGCCTCCCGCCTGAGCTGGGGGGAAATTTACCACCTCAATCCGCTCACTGAAGAACAACAAATCATCGTGTTGCAACAAAAGGCTCATCAACGCGGCATTGAACTCCCAGCCGATACGGCGTACTTCCTGATCAAACGGATTAATCGCGATATGCATACGCTTATCAACGCTCTAATTCAACTGGATAAAGCTTCGTTACAAGCCCAACGTAAACTAACCATCCCGTTCACAAAAGAGATTCTTGGTTTATAACGCAAAAAATTATAGTTTTTCGCACAGCCCAGAAAAATCGTAAGCGTTTCCTCCGTCCAGAAATTCAAAAACTTTTAACACGAACCGCCAAATTAGGATACGCTCGTCTATACATTATTTTTCCGCTTTGTTGTTCGTCTGATTATTGTCGGATGGCGAAACTTCCCTACTTGGTTTACGCCGCTTACCGATATTTTTACTATCTTTATGGCGTAACTTCATTTTTTTCTGCTCGTCTTTTTTCTTTTCTTCGCGTTTTTCTTTAATGCGGGCTTTTTGCTTTTTGCTGACGCTTTTACTTTCCCCATCTTTCGGTGCAGACGTACGTGGTTCTAACCCTTCAATAATACGTGCTTTAAGTAATTCTTCAGTATAACGTTTGATCTTGCCCAGTAATTTATAATCATGCGCCTCAACAAAAGAAACTGCAGTACCTTTTTTACCTGCGCGTGCAGTACGACCGATACGGTGCAGATAAGTGTCCGCACTGTAAGGTAAATCGAAATTCATTACATGGCTAATATCGTCGATATCAATACCGCGAGCCGCAACATCTGTGGCAACCAGTACGGTAACTACGCCGTTTTTTAGTTTGTCAATCGCATTGTTGCGTTGGGTTTGCGCCATTCCGCCCTCAAGGTAAGTACTACGAATACCACGTTTGCGCAGAGTTTCCGACAATTCACGTACATCTTCACGGCGGCGTAAGAAAACAATTCCTCGGCTGACATTTTCTTGCTCGATAAAACGAGCCAACAGCTTGATTTTATGCTCATTACTGTCGGCATGATAATAC
>CAJPST010000145.1 GCA_905373425.1 uncultured Mesocricetibacter sp. | reverse complement strand
CTCCAAAGCCACCGGCTTCCCAATCGCGAAAGTGGCGGCAAAATTGGCGGTAGGTTATACGCTCAACGAATTGCGTAACGACATCACCGGCGGCTTGATTCCTGCCTCATTCGAGCCTTCCATCGACTATGTGGTCACCAAAGTGCCACGTTTTGCCTTTGAAAAATTCCCGAAAGCGGATGGCCGCTTAACCACGCAAATGAAATCTGTAGGCGAAGTGATGGCAATGGGGCGCACTTTCCAAGAATCCCTGCAAAAAGCCTTACGCGGTTTGGAAACGGGCATTTGTGGTTTTAACTTGCTTTCCGAACAGCCGGAAAAAATCCGTCAGGAATTGGGCAACCCAGGGCCGAATCGAATTTTGTATGTAGCGGACGCTTTCGGCGCAGGATTCAGCTTGGAGGAAGTGCATCATTACAGCAAAATCGATCCTTGGTTCTTACGCCAGATCGAAGATTTGGTGCAGGAAGAACTTGCCCTTGAGCAGAAAAACATCGCCGATTTAGACCGCACTTTTTTACGCTACCTGAAACGCAAAGGCTTCTCCGACAAACGTATCGCCCAGCTTGTAAAAGCGGACGAAAGTGCGGTCAGAAATTTACGCGTTTCTTACGGCTTGCATCCTGTTTACAAACGGGTGGACACCTGTGCGGGCGAATTCAAATCGGACACTGCTTACCTTTATTCTACTTATGAAGAAGAATGCGAAGCCAATCCGAGTGATCGCAAAAAAGTCATGATTTTAGGCGGTGGGCCGAATCGAATCGGGCAAGGCATCGAATTCGATTATTGCTGCGTGCACGCCGCCCTTGCCCTACGCGAAAGCGGTTTTGAAACCATCATGGTGAACTGTAACCCGGAAACGGTTTCCACGGATTTTGACACGTCCGATCGTTTGTATTTTGAACCGCTCACGTTGGAAGACGTGTTAGAAATTATTCATGTGGAAAAACCTTGGGGCGTGATTGTGCATTACGGTGGGCAAACCCCGCTTAAACTTGCCAATGCGTTACATGAAAACGGCGTGAACATTATCGGCACGTCCGCCGACAGTATTGATGCGGCAGAAGATCGCGAGCGTTTCCAACAAATTCTGCACGATCTCAACTTAAAGCAACCGGAAAACCGCACGGCACGCAATGCGCAGGAAGCCGTGGCGTTGGCAAATGAAGTGGGCTATCCGTTGGTGGTGCGTCCGTCTTATGTCTTGGGCGGTCGCGCCATGCAAATCGTGTATAACGACGAAGAACTAAACCGTTATATGCGCGAGGCGGTGTCTGTTTCCAATGATAGCCCGATTTTGCTCGATCATTTCTTGAATAATGCTATTGAAGTGGACGTGGATTGTATTGCCGACGGCGAACAGGTGATTATCGGTGGCATTATGCAACATATTGAACAGGCGGGGATTCACTCCGGCGATTCCGCGTGTTCCCTTCCGCCGTATTCTTTAAGCCAAGCCATTCAAGATGAAATCCGTCGTCAAACTGTTGCCATGGCGCAGGCGTTAAAGGTGGTGGGCTTAATGAACGTGCAATTTGCTGTGCAAAATGACGTGGTGTATGTGTTGGAAGTCAATCCGCGTGCCAGTCGCACCGTACCGTTTGTGAGCAAAGCGACCGGTCGCCCGTTGGCGAAAATCGCCGCGCGCGTGATGGCGGGCATTAGCCTGAAAGAACAGGGCGTGGCTGGCGAAGTGATTCCGGCGTATTACTCGGTGAAAGAAGCAGTGTTCCCGTTCATTAAATTCCCGGGAGTAGATGTGGTGCTCGGGCCTGAAATGCGTTCCACCGGAGAGGTGATGGGCGTAGGCAAAACCTTCTCCGAAGCCTTCCTAAAAGCCGAATTAGGCGCCGGTGAACGCATTCCGAAAACGGGTAAAGTGTTTTTGTCTGTGGACGACAGCGACAAAGCCCGCTTATTGCCGGTGGCGCGTCGTTTACAGGAACAAGGCTACGGCTTGTGCGCTACCATGGGGACAGCAAGATTCCTGCGTGATAACGGCATCGTGACGCAAATCGTCAACAAAGTGCGCGAAGGTCGCCCGCATATTGTGGACGCCATTAAAAACGGTGAAATTGCTATTGTAATCAATACCGTAGGCAGCCAAGCGGAGAGTATCGCGGATAGCCATTCCATTCGTTCAAGCGCATTGAAACAACGGGTTCCGCTGTACACAACTATTGCCGGCAGCGAAGCTATCAGTTTGAGTATTGGTAATTTGGACAATAACGATGTATATTCTGTGCAGGAATTACATCGCGGATTGTAAACATCATTAACGGAAGTGTGGGTGAGAAAACGCGGTATTTTTTGACCGCACTTTTTATTTTAAATTGGCCTAATCACTTGATTGATATTGAAAATAAAAGGAACAGCTATGCTGAAAAAAATTATTTTACTATGTTTATGTATGCCACTTGCGGTACAGGCTACCGATTTGAAAGATACGCCGAAATGTAACGATAAGCAGGTGCTTGAAGTCCTTTCGAGTGCTTTTGCCCAACAAGGCAAGGCAACGGGGGTGAATATGGCAGTGAACGCGGTGGAGGAAATCAAACAAACCGCCGATTACCCTGCTAAAAAAATCCGTCAGTGTAGCGCGCAGGTTGTTACGGCAAGCGGTCGGTATAGCGCCGATTACAGTATTGCGGTTCAGGGCGAGCAATTTTTCGTGCAAGCGGAAAATGTGTTTTTGATGAGCAAATAAGCTGTTGATAGATTGGCTACTATTTTAAGTAGTCGGTCATAGGGGACGCGCTTTAAAGTGCAGTTGGTTTTTGCAATGTTTGATAAAACGGCAAAAAAACCGACCGCACTTTTTAGCGCCATATTACAACCGTTTTGATGTACTGGAGCCAGTAGCAATTTAATGATTTTGTGAATTCAATCCCAGAGAAATTTAGATTGGAAAATCGTTCGGTGAATCGTAGTCATGTAGATGAAATGCCGGGAAATGATAATCTCACACCGATTATTAATAGTATGAGAGAATTTTTAAACAACACAAGAGGAAAATAATAATGGCAAAAATATCTCCGGAAAGAGTACAACAACTACTGGATAGATTCCAGGAACTATATGATAACGATCCCGAATTAAGAGTGACGGTCGCAAATGGAGAAGGAAATCTTCAACTTCTAGAAGAGACTTTTTTTGTTAAAAAAGAACTCAATATTTTAGATATCACACCAAAAGAAAAATGGAATTGGCTACACCGATGTAATTTAAGTCGTGCAGCTCCGTTGTCGGTTATGGAGTTTTATATAAAACATGGAGTGGATGTTAAGGCGCAAGATATGTACGGCATGACGCCGTTACATTATGCTATGCGAGAAAAAAACGTAGAGGGGGCAATTGCTTTGTTAAATGCCGGGGCAGATCCGAATATTCCGAATAGAGATAATTTAATACCTTTGAGAATGTGCATTCGCTATCCGGATAGATTAGATTTATTGGAATTAATGCTTAAAAAAGGTGGTAATGTTCATTATTTTAATGGCACTGATTATTTACTGGAAGCCTTGAAAGACTTTAAAGGAAATGACCCCAATTATCAGAAATTTTTTGAATTATTAGAACAGTATGCATAATTTGTAGATTACTGATAAATCTGTGCAAGATGGATTTATTAGTAGCGGGCTTGGACCGGCTATTGGTTATGGGGCAGGCAAAAAATGATCAGAAAGAATAAATTATTAAGTTTTCTATATTGTTATTTTTATATATTTATTACATTTAGTATAGGGATATCTATCTTACCTTTTGTTGTTAGTTTTTTGTCCTTTATTTCTTTTAATAGTGGGCTTGATTTTTTTCTTCCACTTAAATATTACATTGGTATGGCGATAATGGCTTTTTTTACGTCTATCGTTTATCTTTGGGAGATTGGTTTTTTTAAGAAGTAAATAGAAATTTGGAAAAACTCATGGTGACGTATACCTGAGATAAAAACTATCTTGACTAATACCTATGCTTTTTAGGTTTTCAGTTTAATTTTTCCAGGTAATAAAATTATGGATGAAAAAGATGTTTATAAACGATTTAATATTTTGTCTGAGCCGGCAGTTAAGTTAGCTAAAGAACAAAAATTCAGACGGGCAATTAATTTTTTGGAAAAGTTAATTGCTACAGAAAATGATCGGCAGATTTATTATTTAGCACAAATTCAAATTGGCGTATTTCTAGAGGCGCTGGAAAAAGATAAGAAAGCGATTGAGAGATATGAATCTATTCCTGAATCTGATTTTGAGCTTTATACACACGCACAATTTCGATTAGCGGGGTTATTAATTAGATTAAGGAAGATGGATGAAGTACAAGCGATTTATGATAAATTATCTTCTTATACTCCGTTAACGGCAGACATGAAAAATTCTTTAGGGTATTTGCTTGATAAATTGAATAAAACGGAAGAGGCTATTCAGCTTTTAAATTCTATAACAAGAAGTGATGGACTTGAAATTTATGTAACGGCTAAAACTAATCAAGCAATGCTTTTAGGCAAACTAAAACAATATGATGAAATATTGTCGATTTGTTATAGCATAACTAAAGATGCTGGTTCTGAATTATACGGTAAAGCTAGACTCTTATTAGGCGATGCACTGGATAATCTTGGTCGTAAAGAGGAGTCTTTTAATGTATTTAACTCTATTAGCAAGGAAGATGATGAATCTTATCGTCAAGCAAGATTCGAATTATTTACTCGCTTTCCATTAAAAACAATTAAGCAATGTATATCAAATCTATTTGCACGTTGATGATGAATTTTTGTTCCTATTGCAGATGAGACCAATATTTATACAAGCAAAAAGTGCGGTCAAAATCCCAAGTGTTTTGTGAAGTGAAAAACACTTGTAAAATTGACTGTAATTTTAATTCTTTTATTCCAATGAGGATTGCAGAGGAATTTTCGCAGAATTAGGATATAACAAACTGAATTCTGTTATGCTATTGAGCAATTATGGTGGTTATATATAAAACCTATATTTAGTACTATTACTGGGGAGGTTTCCTCTAAGGTGACAAGGGCTGTAGTTGGTGAGCTGGATAAACAACAAGAAAGTTGGTGGCGATGAATAAAAAATATCTAAAATCAATAGTTTATTATCCGATTTTTACATTTTTCTTCTTTTATGTATATCAATGTACTATACAGATATTTTTCTCAATGTATTATTCATTCAAAAATTTAGATCACATTGATATATATATTGACTATATAGGTAATGTAAAAACCCCTTTAAAAGGAGCCTTGGTTGTGCTTATTTCAACAATTCTTTATGTGCTTCTTGTAGTAAAACCAAAAGATAAGCAGATTCGTGGGGATAAAAGTAAAGGGTTATAGTATTATCTAATTGTATTGTTCCTGCGTTAAAGTGCGGTCGATTTTGAAGGTGTTTTTTCGTTTTACAAAACCCCTTGAAAAAT
>CAJPST010000144.1 GCA_905373425.1 uncultured Mesocricetibacter sp. | reverse complement strand
ACCTAGGGGAATCAATTATTTGATTCGAATATTAACCGCAAGCTTATCTTGCATTATTTTTAATGATTGACTATGAATACATCGCGTTTATTTTCTTTATTTTTCCAAGGAAGTTTGGTTAAACGGATTTCTATCGGTTTATTGCTAGGGGTTGTACTGGCATTGATTTCGCCTACGTTGGAACCTGTCTTACAAATCAATTTGGCTGAAAAGGCCGGTTTTTTAGGTAAAATCTTCGTACGTGGATTGCGTGCTGTTGCGCCTATTTTAGTATTTGTGTTAGTTATTGCCGCTATTACAAACAAAAAAGCCGGTTCTAAGAGCAATATGAAAGATATTTTGGTTTTGTATCTATTGGGGACTTTTTTGGCTTCATTAACTGCGGTTATCGCAAGTTTCATATTTCCGACCAAAATTGCTTTGGTTGCAGGTGAAGGTTCGTTGAATCCGCCGGGTAATGTAGGAGAAGTGTTGGGTACTGTAGTGTTTAATGCCCTCGATAATCCGGTTGCTGCATTAGCCAATGCCAACTTTATCGGTATTTTGGCATGGGCTGTTGGTTTGGGAGTAGTTTTGCGTCATGCTGCCGACAGCTCGAAAAGCATGGTGAATGATTTTGCTGAAGGTGTTTCCAAAATTGTCCATTTTATCATCTCTTTAGCGCCGTTCGGTGTATTCGGCCTGGTAGCTGAAACCTTGGCGGATAAAGGTCTCGGTGCATTAGCAGATTATGCTCGTCTGCTTACCGTATTAATCGGTGCGATGTTATTTGTCGCGTTTGTTATTAACCCGGTATTAGTGTTCTGGAAAATTCGCCGCAATCCGTACCCGTTGGTTTGGACATGCGTACGCGAAAGTGGTTTAACTGCATTTTTAACTCGTAGTTCGGCTGCGAATATTCCGGTGAATTTATCATTGGCAAAACGCTTAAATTTAGATGAAGAAACCTATTCTGTATCTATCCCGCTTGGTGCGACTATTAACATGGCGGGCGCAGCGATTACCGTAGCTGTGTTAACGTTGTCAGCGGTCTATACATTAGGAATTGAAGTATCATTTGGCTCGGCATTATTATTGAGTGTGGTTGCCAGTTTATGTGGCGCTGGTGCTTCAGGTGTCGCCGGAGGCTCATTGTTATTAATTCCATTGGCTTGTAGCTTATTCGGTATTCCGAACGACATTGCGGTTCAGGTGATTGGTGTTGGTTTTATTATCGGCGTACTTCAGGATTCTACCGAAACAGCATTAAATTCATCAACCGATGTGGTTTTCACTGCGGCAGTGTGTTTAGCAGATGAACAAAAAAATGCCTAATTCATTAAATTAGGCAGAGCTATATCATTGATGATGCCTCTTTCTAATTTTTGATAAAATGACTGAAAATACGACCGCACTTTGATCTTCGAATCGAAAAGTGCGGTCTTTTTTGTATAAATTTTTAGCGTTCTGTTCGGTGATAAGAAAAAACGCTTGTTTTTCAATGGAAAACTTTATATATTAGCGACCGTACTTTTCAGTGCGACCGTAGCTCAGTTGGTTAGAGCACCACCTTGACATGGTGGGGGTCACTGGTTCGAGTCCAGCCGGTCGCACCATATTTCCATTTCACAACGTACCATAACATTCCATTAGGCACAGAAACTCAATAATTTACGATTTAATTTCTTACTTTATTGCGCCATAGAGTTCTATAGAGTATCATTCAATTTCATGATTTTGGTATTATATTTAGTATTATAATTTCAAATTTTCCATATTTGTAATACCAAAAATTCAATAAAAAGTAATGTAATACCATAAATTTAGGATTGATAATACCAAAGCTTTCTATGCCAAAACTCGTTAAACCGCTCACTACCACAGAAATTACAAAGGCCAAGCCGAAAGATAAAGATTATTCTTTGTCGGATGGATATGGTCTATTTTTATTCGTTCGTGTTATCGGGTCTAAAATATGGCGATTCCAATATTATAAGCCAATTACAAAAAAAAGAACGATTATTAGCTTAGGGAGCTATCCTGAATTATCACTTACCGATGCTCGGGGTAAGCGTGATGAGTACCGAGGACTATTAGCAAAAAATATCGATCCGCAAGAGCATAATTTTATTCTCGAGCAGGAAGCCTTACAGGAAAAAGAAAATCTGTTTTCTACACTTGCTGAAAAATGGTTTGAGTTCAAACATCATGAGGTAAAAGCAGGGAATTTAAAACAAGTTACTTATGATGATATTGTCGATCGCGTTACTCGCCATTTGCTACCGCACTTTGGCCACATGGAGCTAAAAAACATATCTGCGCCATTGGCACGAAACAAATTAAAGTATTTAGAAAAAGAGGGGAAACTAGACACATTACATCGAGTTATCGGGTATATGAGCAAAATAATGACCCTTGGTGTGAATATTGGTTTGTTAAATAGCAATCCTATTGCTAATTTATCTGAAGGTTTTTTAAGACCCATAGCGGAAAATAACCCGACAATCCCACCAGAACGATTGTCTGAATTCTTTGCAGCGCTTCAATCCTCTAAAATGTCTTTAGAGGTTCGGTGCGCAATCGAATTGCTATTGTTGACCGCTACTCGTGTTGGTGCATTAACACAAATGGAATGGAGTGAGATTAATTTTGATGAAAAACTTTGGTACATACCAAAGCACAAGATGAAGGGGAGAGTTGGAAAAGTACAGGATTTTATTGCGCCATTATCAAAACAAGCGCTTGCTGTCCTTGCTGTAATGAAGAAACTCACAGGCAATAAAAAGTATGTTTTTACCGGGTTTAAAAACTTAAATGAGCCAATGAACAAGGAAACCCCAAACAAAGCCATTAAGAGAATGGGGTATCAAAATACACTGACAGCCCATGGATTGCGATCCATTTTTAGTACCGCAATGAATGATGCCGAATTTAACCCGGAAATTATTGAAGTTTGCCTTGCTCACTTTGAATATTCTTCCGTGCGTGGTACTTACAATAAAGCCAAGTACCTAACGCAACGGATCGAATATATGCAGTGGTGGGGGGATTTTGTTGAGGAGAGAGCGAGAGAATCTGCTGCAATGTGCTTAACATCAGATTAATTAGCCATTTGCGCCTGTTTGCAGTCGATATAACGTTGAATGTCGGTAGATTTCCAGTAGAGGAATCTACCGATTTTTATTGGCTCGGGAAAATCCTTGTCATCTTTCATTCTTCGTAAAAGAGTAGAGCGGCTAATATCTAATACTCTTGCCGTGTTTTTTAATCTTAATAATTCTTCAGTCATATTTACTCCGATTTTATTCTTTCTTCACAATATCCGGTACCTCAATAATCATTATCTGATTACGATCAATGTCTTTGTATTTTAGCCAGTACTGGACGATTTCCATCGCCTCGCCCTGTGTTACGCCTTTTTCAGACTCTCGGACAACGTCCCAATCTCGGCGGAATTGGCACTCAATGACGATATATTTCTTACCGTCCATTACTTGTAATTCGTTTCTAAAAAACATTTACCGCACCTCTTTTCATAAGCCAAAGCCTTATATTCGAAAGCATTTTTCTTTCTTTTACGGTAAGCCCTGATAATTGGTCTATCCACATTGCCAAATAAAGTAATCCAAGACTAAAAACAAACATCCAAAACATTGTGTCATCCATATTTGCTCCAAAAAATAACCGTACCTGTTAAAGTACGGTCTAAATTAATCATCTAAAGCGTTTTCAAAGACCGCACTTGGCGGTCGTTGATTAACTTCATAATACCTAATACAGCATTTCTGAATATAGTTCCTCCGGTTCATAGCCAATGCCGTATTTGATTTGATTGTTTTGTTTAGCAATAGTTAGGGCTTCTTTGCGATCGACGAATCGACCGTAATTGGTGATGAAGCCTTGCTCTTTTTCTTCAATAACGTTTTTATGTTCAATTTCCGCAATAATTCTATGCCCATCAGGTGAATAATGGCGAACCATAGGAACAACAATAGTGTATGTGTTGTTTAATTCAAATTTAATTGCTGCACAAACAATCACTTCCGGTCTTTCTTGTGGCATTATTTATCCTCTACTTAATCAAAATAAAAAACGCTCACTTGGAGCGTCTTTGTGATTAGTTAAATACAGTTGTGTTACTTGATAAATATCCTTAATTAATTCAATTGGGATATTTGACCGAACGTTATAGCTTTTCGCAAAATCTCCCCATTGTTGTAATGCTTTTGATTTCCTGTCATGCTTTAAATGTAGATTGATATTACTTTTAAATCTAGTTGGCTTTTTGAGTGGGTAACCGTAACAGTTGTAGTGGGCTAAATTATCAAATGGTATTGCAAAGCTCAAAATATCGCTAATGTAATGCCAAATACGACTACTAGCTGGATTTTCGATTACATAGACTTTTGGGTTGTACCGCTTAATAATCTCGATTGTATTGTATATACACAACTCACCATTAACCCGATTAAAAAAAGAGCGGTCATACTTAAATTGGACGTGTGGTAAATCATAGTCTTTACGGCCACGGACTGTAAATTTTGATAACTCACGATTGATCGCGCCTGTCTCCTGTTTCCAGGAGGCGTTACCACCCCACATTGCACTAGCCACAGACCAACTCTCACAAGGTGGGCTCGCAATAATTAAATCTGGTTTGGGTAACTTATCAAGTGTATCAAACAAGATATTATTGCCAAACATCCTGGAATAATCAGCCAAATTTAGATTGATAAAATGGTCGTTTTTATTTTCGATGTCGATTCCAACGGAATATATTTCTATTGCATTGCATTGCAGCCTGAGCATAGCAACCGTTACCGCTATCAAATAAAGCCCAAACAACCATTAAGCGCTCCGTTTTTTGTAATTCACCACTGGCAACACATCAACCGGCGGTCGCGCTGTGTTGTAGTCTTGTTTAGCATTGCGATTTTGGATGGCCCATTCTTTAAAGGTTTTAATTTCGGCTGCCGCTAATTTGCTATTATTTGGAGAGTCGCAAAGTCTAATAATGTGCTCTCGACTATCTTCATCAAGTAAAATCCAATATTCTTTCGTTTTATTGATTGCAAATTTGGATGTACCACTGGTAGCTTTGAAATGTAAATCAACAAAGCAATAAAACATTTCATTAAATAATGAATAGGGAATACCGATATTAATCTCGTTCATCATTAACCTCTATAAATTCTCCATCTTCATTCAATGTGTACCATGTGTTAGGTTTTATTCCGTTTTCTCCGACTTTTGAAGCGCGGATGTGAATTAATTCACCATCATCATTACGATATACACATACAATTGCACCGTTAACACCGGCTCTAGCTTTGGATTTTTCGCCCAAAGAGACGGCGATAGAGTGTTCACCGGATACTTCTGCTGCTGACCGGTTGCCGGTATTGGTTGCTGCTGACTTGTAGCCGGTATTGGTTGCTGCTGACTGGTCGCCGGTATTGGTTGCTGCTGACTGGTCGCCGGTATTGGTTGCTGCTGACCGGTTGCCGGTATTGGTTGCTGCTGACCGGTTGCCGGTATTGGTTGCTGCTGACTTGTAGCCGGTATTGGTT
>CAJPST010000143.1 GCA_905373425.1 uncultured Mesocricetibacter sp. | reverse complement strand
TGTTAAATCAAATTATCAATCAGTGGCGTTATAACGGGCAAATTATCGGACGGGAAATACCGCTTTTTTATGCCCAACAGGAAAATGAGCACGGCATGGGCATTCGGGTGATTTGCCCTGAGCAAACCAGTCTTTTACCTGAAAACAATAACTCTGAGGTAGAACGGGCTTTACAAAATGCTGAAAAGTGCGGTCTGTTTTTTGACAGTTTTCAGATTGTAGCGGATGATTTTAATTCCGACGGTACATTCACGGCAGAAAAACCTAATTGGCAAGTGCTTTACACCACTTATTTGCAAACCTGCTCTCCCCTGCATAACGGCGATGATTTGGCTCCGATTCCACTATATAAACAGCTTAAAACCGTACCGCACTTAGCGATGGATGTCATCAAATGGCAGGAAAACTGGCAGGCCTGCGATCAATTGCAAATGAACGGTTCAGTGCTTGAACAACAAGCATTAAGCGAAATTTCTGACACTCACGGTAATCTATTCAAACACGGCTATCATTTAACGAAAGAAATTGAATGCCATAGTGGCATTCCCACTTATTACTATCTCTATCGTGTGGGTGGTGAAAGCTTGTCATCGGAACAAAATCGCCTTTGCCCACTTTGCCATCAAAAATGGGTAAAAAATTCACCGCACTTTATGTTCTACTTTAAATGCGAACATTGCCGTTTAGTATCGAATTTATCGTGGAGCTGGCAATGAATTAAATTTCAGTTTACTTGAGCGTAAAAGTATTCCTACATAAAGCACATATAGTGAGAATACTGTACGCGCTTTTATTTTGCCATTAAACAGACTAAAATATTTACCATATTCTTTATCAACGCAAGGCCTAAATGAACTATCAAGATAACAGTCTGAAATCCCTCAAATTAGGATTAAAAACAGAATATACGGAAAAATATGACCGCACTTTATTACAAGCGGTACCACGCCGTTTAAACCGCGATGAATTAGGTATCATTGAACGACAACCGTTTTCTATCGGCGCCGATATTTGGACGGCTTATGAAATTTCATGGCTTAATCCCAGAGGTGTGCCCCAAGTAGCGATTGCTGAGGTAGAAATTGATTGCCACAGCGAACATTTGATTGAATCCAAAAGTTTTAAACTCTATTTAAATAGCTTTAATCAGACCAAATTCGACTCAATCGACCAAGTTCAATGTATTATGCAGCAAGATTTGCGAGATTGTGCACAAGGGGACGTAAAAGTGCGGTTGAATTTTTTGCCGTTTTATCAAAATGCCGTCATTAGTAACTTGCAAGGCGAATGCATCGATCAACAGGATATTGAAATCCATGATTACGGATTTAATCCTATGCTGTTGGAAAACTGCACTATAACGCCGAATTCGGAGGAAAGCTTAGTAGAAGAAACCCTTGTAAGCCATTTATTGAAATCAAACTGTTTAATCACCAATCAACCCGATTGGGGTAGCGTGCAGATTCATTATGTTGGCCGACCAATAAACCGCGAACAATTATTGCGTTATATTATCTCATTTCGTCAACACAACGAATTTCACGAACAATGTGTGGAGCGGATTTTTTGTGATTTGATACATTTTGCACGGCCTGAAAAACTAACGGTTTATGCACGTTACACTCGTCGTGGCGGATTGGATATTAATCCGTTCCGTTCCAATTTCGAAGCGGTGCCGCAAAATCAACGTTTGGCGCGTCAATAAGCTAACATCACCTATAATAACGAATAAAATAAGGAGTCTTTATGAGTAACGTTTACTATGTCAATCCTAGAGGAAGTATGGATCAGCTTTCTCATTTGGAAGTCGAGTTATTAGCTAAAAAAGCTAAGAGCGAACTTTATGCGCTTTATCGCAATAGCTCTCTTGCAGTATTAAACTCCGGTGCAGTGACGGATGATAGCCGTCAATTACTAAGTAAATATCCCGATTTTGATATTAATTTAGTCGCCTGTGAACGCGGCGTTACTTTAGAATTACATAACCCGCCCGATGCAGCTTTTGTTGATGATAAAATAATTCGTAATATTCAGTATAACCTGTTTGCCGTATTACGTGACATTCTATTTGTGAATGTGATGAGCCAACGTCTTCATTGGAGCAATCATTCGGATTCTAAGCATATTACCAATATGGTATTTAGTATTTTGCGTAATGCTAAAACCTTGATTGTGGGCGAAGCACCTAATTTAGTGGTGTGTTGGGGCGGACACTCCATCAATCAAGTGGAATATCAATATTGCCGTGCCGTAGGAAACGAATTAGGCTTACGCGAACTGAATATTATTACCGGCTGTGGACCGGGCGTAATGGAAGCACCGATGAAGGGAGCTGCCATCGGGCATGCTAATCAGCGTTATAAAAACAGCCGTTTTATCGGTATTACCGAACCGTCCATCATTGCTTCTGAGCCACCGAATCCAATCGTTAACGAGCTGATCATTATGCCGGATATTGAAAAACGACTGGAAGCCTTTGTACGTATCGGTCATGGTATAGTGATCTTTCCGGGCGGCCCGGGCACTTTTGAAGAGTTTATGTATATTCTAGGGTTAAAATTAGATCCGGCTAATCAGGCACAGAAATTGCCTTTAATTTTAACCGGTCCGAAAGAAAGTGCGGATTACTTCGCTACAATTGATCGCTTTGTTGGAGAAACCTTCGGTAAATCGGCGCAGGATTTATACGAAATTATTATTGACGACCCGGAATCGGTTGCCCGTCATATGAAAGCTGCAATGCTGGAAATCAAGCAACAACGCTATCAAAACGCGGACAGTTACGGTTTTAACTGGTCTTTGCATATTACGGCAGATTTTCAACAGCCGTTTATTCCAACCCATGAAAATATGGCTAATCTGGACTTGCACTTAACCCAAAGCCCGATGAGTTTAGCCGCGAATCTGCGCCGTGCCTTCTCGGGTATTGTTGCCGGTAATATTAAAGCGGAAACACAGGATTTAATTGAACAAAAAGGTAAATTTCAATTACACGGTGATCCGATGTTAATGGAAAAAATTGATCAGGTATTACGGGATTTTGTCGTACAACATCGTATGAAATTGCCGGGTGGTGATGCCTATGTACCTTGTTATGAAATTGTGCTTTAATCAAACTTATAATAAGAGGATTTAATTATGACAACCGATATTGCCAAAACTATTGCACAAAGCCGATTAGAAGCCTTAGATAAACGCCACCCGCTACAAGCGGAACAAGGTGGCAGACCGCAAGTTAAACTTGATCCCAATGCGCCGGTGATGTTAATCGGCGGAGCGATGGAAAACGAGAATATTGAACTTTTACAAACAAAAGCGGTAACATCGTCACCTAAATTAACGTTTGCCGATTTGATTAAAACACCCGACACTAGCATATTGGCAAAGGGTAAGAGCATTTTACAAAAAGCCGCCGTCGGAGCTGTAGTGGAAGGTTGCCACGAATATCACCGAAACGAAGTCATCGGCACCCGTTTTGTGGTATTCAGCACAAATCATGAAGGTTTTTTCGACATTGAGTTTTCTGCCGGATTCTCCGATGAGTTTATCCTAGATTGTTTAAAAGATATTACCGGATGTTTTAAGCAAGTTGTGAATTCACGCCCTATGTGTTCGACAATTTCACTTTCCGTAAACGAGAAATTTATTACTATTCGCGGTAAAGAATCCGATTCTTTTGTTGACGTCGAATTCAATGCTGCAAATTTTAAGTTAGAGCTGAAACGTATGATTCAGGAACAACGACGCACGCAGGTGACCGTTGAAAAACGGCGTGGTGGTAACGCATAGCCAAATGCAGTAGCCCCCAAAAAAATAATTACTCTTTTGCTTGATTGTCTTTATACTTTTTGGGGATTCTGCTACCGAGCATTATTGGGATTTAAAATAGATTCCACACCGGTTCTATTTCTGTCGGTAAATATAAGGATTTCCCCAATTCTACCCAGCAGCAGGGAAAATGAAAATCGGAGCCAACGGACCCGGCTAATCCCTGCTCTTTCGCCCAATTAGCCAGTTGCTTGCGTTGATCCGGCGTTTGTCCACAACCGGATACCTCAAGCGCGTCCCCTCCCCAACTAGCAAAATCTGCAATTAATTGGCGGATTTTTTTTGCCGTCATATCATAACGCAACGGATGCGCTAAAACAGCAACGCCACCAGCTTGATGAATAACATCTATAGCGGTAGGAATATCGCACCATTCCGTTTTTACATAACAAGATTTACCTTGCGACAGATATTTTTTAAATGCTTGATTATCGTTCGATACTTTACCTATCTGTACCAAATAACGTGCATAATGCGCCCGTGTCACTTCGCCATTTGCCAATGCTTGAGCGCCGGCAAACGCATTTTCCACCCCAATCTTAGCCAATTTATCGCCTATTTCCAATGCTCTCTTATGGCGCAAATCTGCCTGCTGTTGTAAAAGTGCGGTCATTTTTGGGTGGGTTTTATCAAATCCCAAGCCTACGATATGAATTCCACGATTTTCCCATTGAGTTGAAATTTCCACACCACTAATCAAATCAATACCGCATTTATCCGCTGCAATTTTAGCCTCGTCCAAACCCGATACGCTATCATGATCGGTGAGTGCCAGCACATTCACTCCCTGTGCATAAGCACGTTGTACTACTTCTGTGGGTGTGAGTACACCGTCTGAGGCAGTGCTATGGCAATGCAGATCGTAAATCTTTTCCATACTTAATTCCTTCGACCAACCGTTTAATTAGAGCCGGGCCGTGATAAATCAATCCGGAATACACCTGCAATAACTCCGCGCCAGCCGCAATTTTTTCCTGTGCATTTTGCAATCCGTCAATACCACCGCTACCAATAATTGGGATTTCCCCTTTCAGCTCTTGGTGCAATCGACGAATAATTTCTGTACTTTTATTTTGTAATGGTTTACCGCTTAATCCGCCACTTTGATCGGCATTTTTCATCCCTGTGACATTGTCACGTGAAATTGTGGTGTTGGTGGCTATCACACCATCCATTTGATAGCGACGTAAGCAGTCGGCAATCTCTACCAACTCGCTTTCGGTTAAATCCGGTGCAATTTTCACAGCAATCGGTACATACTTGTTATATTGTTCGGCAAGCGTTTTTTGCCTATTTTTTACAGCACCGAGTAAATCATCTAACGCTTCACCATATTGTAGTTGACGTAAATCCGGCGTATTCGGCGAAGAAATATTTACCGTAATATAATTCGCATAATTATAGGCTTTATTCAGACAATAAATATAATCGTCCTTGCCTTTCTCAATCGGGGTGATTTTATTTTTCCCAATATTAATTCCGATCACGCCGTCATATTGTGCTTTTTTAACATTTTCAATCAGATAATCAATGCCGTAATTATTAAAGCCGTTACGATTGATAATTCCCTCCGCTTCAATCAAGCGGAACTGGCGAGGTTTGGGATTGCCGTCCTGAGCTAAAGGGGTTACAGTTCCGACTTCAATAAAACCAAAGCCCATAGCACCAAAGCCGTTAATTGCCTCTCCATTTTTATCCGCCCCGGCAGCCAAACCGATCGGATTTTTAAATTTAATTCCCATCACGGTTTTTTCC
>CAJPST010000142.1 GCA_905373425.1 uncultured Mesocricetibacter sp. | reverse complement strand
CCCTTGCAGATATCCTGCACCAAATGACTACGCCCGCACACAACGACTGAATTTGTGTGCGGGCGTAGTCATTTGGTGCAGGATATCTGCAAGGGTAGCCAGCAAAGCGCTGGAAAAACCGACCGCACTTTCAGCTATATTTACAGCCACCCGAACAGTTATAAACCGCCGGCACAGATTTGCACAGGATATACGGATGAAGAGACACAAAGTGAAACCGGCGCACAACACATACACTACTTCCACTGCGACCAAATCGGTGCTCCGCGGGAGATGACGGACGAAGCGGGCAACCTGCTTTGGTATGCGAATTACAAAGGCTGGGGCAGCATGCGGGAAGTGCTTAACAGAGGTTTTTATGTTTTATAAAAAAATATTTAATTTAATAGAAGGAAATACTTTTATTAACTTCGATAATTTAATTTATTACAATGGCTCTTTTGAAGAGCCGGAGCTTATATTAAGATTAGACGATCTGGATGATATCAATCTGCCTAATGATGAATTAAATTCTTTATTATTTAATATAGCCATATTCCATATGAACAATGTGAAACTCATGGCTAGGAAATGCCTTACTGAAAGTAAATATGATAATTTTTTTATATGTTTAACGGTTACAGATTTTGAAGAGGAGTTTATTATACCTAGTTTTTATGTTAGCAAAATGGAAAATATGAGATTTCTTGATAAAAGTTCAAGAGAGAGTGATGAAATAGAAATGATAAGAAAAATATTAAGCAAGCTTAACTTACAATTTTCTTATGATATTTTGGAGAAGAGTTGGTTTGATAAAATAGTTAATCAAGATATGAAAAGAGTTTATATAGTTGAAAAAAGCTATATTTCAAAATTAAAAACAATTTCTTAGCATACCACAAAACCGACCGCACTTTCAGCTATATTTACAGCCATCCGAATAGTTATGAAACGCTAGCATAGATTTGTGCAGGATATAAGTATAGTGATACATGAATCCCTCGGTCCTCGATAGGTAGTAAAATATCACCAACAAGAGGATAACACAATGAAAAGAGCAAGACGTTTTTCCAATCCGGAGTTTAAAGTTGAGGCGGGGAATCAAGGCTATGTTTTATCGGGCAGTAAGCCGATTTCCCTCGGAACAACAACGTATTTACGAATTAGAAAAGCATCAAAGAATTAGAAGAAGATAAACTTATTCTAAAAAAGACTACCGCGCTTTTAATGTCTCTCGAGAAGCCAAATACCCAGCCATCACGTCGTCAAAATCGCACAATGTCAAACGACTATGCAAGCTATTTGAGGTGTCGGAAAGTGCGTATTATGCCCGACGCAAAGCGACAAAAACACTGTCAAAACACACCGCACTTTCATTGGAAACAAAATCGTTGTTTCTTCAAAGTCGCGGTTCGGTAGGAAAGCGAACATTTCGTGATTTACTACAACAACGCGGCATGACCGTTGGACTGTATTTGATTCGAAAATTAATGAATCAGCAGGGTTTATTTAGCAAATAACCGCAAAAATGGCGAAATCAGAATAAAGAGAACAGACAGGTTTTTGCCAATCACTTAAACCGTGAATTTACACCATCATAGGAAACGACCGTGCTTTGCGGAGATATGACATATCTGAAAGTGAATAGTGTTTGCTGCTATATAGCGGTGGTGATGAATCTCTACAAGAAATAAGTGGTAGGTTGGAAGCTGACTCTGAGCCGTCGAGATAATGCTCGGATGGAGCGCTGGTTTCGCAGTATTTTTTAAAGGGTTATCCGTAGGCGTTGGAATTTACGCATTATCTCAAGAATTAAGCCGATTGGTTCGCCATATCTTTTTCCAAAAAAGCAATAAACCCGTTTAATTCATCTATATTAGAGTTCACAAAAACTTGATCTTGTTTTTCTAAACGAAGATATTTCATCCAAGAAAGCAAGTTAGACTTATCTTCTTGATCTAACAATTTGACAATATTTTCGAATCTTTTGTTAGAAGTAAACGCCCAAAATAATTCATCTAAACGGTCATCTATAATATCGGAATAGTGATATAACCATTCCCGCTGAAGATAGGGGAGTAAATATGCCCATCCCTCCCAACTAATATCACTAGAAGACCCTCGAAATTGAGAAAAATCGATCTTATCGCCTTCTTTTAATGAAGCTAAATAATCATATTCTTCTATGTCTTCAGGTCGGGTGATGGCGACATGCTCTCTTTCATAAATGAAAAAATGTTGCGGAAGTTTTTTTAATTTCAATAAGTGTTTCATGGTGTTACCTCATATATCTCATACAGTTATTAATTCTATTTCCCAAATACGATTAAATACGTTGATTAATATAGCTTAATTATATTTTCAGTTCCTTAGCTCTAATTTCACTTTAATCTAGAGAACAGATAAACATCCTCTTCTATATCATCTTCATAATATATTAGTCCATATTTATCAAACTTAACGAGAGCTCCTTTTTTTAAGTATTCCCAATCTAATTTATCATAACCTTCCATATATTGCTCTTCAGAGATAATTGCAACAACAATACCTTGGTTACTAGATAATTCTACTCTATCACCTAATTTTACTTTGGTTCCATTAAAATATTTCATATTAATTCTTCTCTCATTGCATAAAATCCTCTACCATAATATAGTCTGAAGAAGGTAATCCATTAGAAGCATCAGCCATTCCCGTCTTACTCCAAAAATACCGACAACTATCTGTATTCTGGTTAGCTTTATAAAAATGGTAATGACTCCCTTCAAAAGGATAATGTGGTTTGCTTGGAGGCACCATATCCAATCTATATCCGATCGTACCTACCAGTACTATTTTGCCACTTATTGTTTTACAAGGCGGACATTTTGTTTTATTACACTTCGATGTACCATCTGCTTCAGCCTGAGCCTCAACTTTATCCTCTTCCTCCGTCGCCTCCATAGCCCCTACACCGATAAGAATGCCCGCCATGGCTGTACTGACATAGGCTAATCCTTCTAAAAGCCAAGGCGCCGCAAGAGCCGGTGCAAATAAACCCAATGGGTCAATTTGATTCTGCACCGCCCCCTCAAACCGATACAAATTCATCCCCCCCATCAGCCCAATCGGGTCTTGTGTAATAAACCGCCCAAGCGTTGGTTCATAATAACGCAAAAAGTTGTAGTGCAAACCCGTTTCTTGGTCGAAGTACTGGTTCTGCAGGCGGAACGGTTGGTGTGTGGTCCCTTGAGCCTGGCGGTTGCTGTCATGAATAAGCTGTCCCCAAGCGTCATAGCGTCCTTTCCCGATGAGCTTGCCGTCGCTGTCTGTCATTTCTCTAGGCACGCCGATTTGGTCGCAGTGGAAGTAGTTCACGGTATGTTGTGCGTTTTCACTCTCTTTATAACACTGCGCCAACGGCTCGTAGCTGTCGGGATGGGTGTAAATGTAAGTGAAAGTGCGGTCGGTTTTTTCAGCATTTTGCTGATGATTACCCGTGCGAATCTCCTGCACCAGATGCGAACCGTCCCAAATAAATTGGGTATGTAATTGTTGTTCGCCTTGCTTGTTCAGTTTCGATTTCGCAATCCGTCTGCCCAGTGGGTCATAATCATACACCCAGCTTTCCGCTTGGTAACGGTCACGAATATCCGCCCGAATCAGCCGGTTTTTCAGGTCATAGGTATAACGCTGATAGTCGCCATTCGCGGTTTGGCATTCGGTGAGGTTGCCGAGGCTGTCGTAAGTGTAACGCACACCTTGATAGTGGCTCAGGCGGTTGTTAATCACCTTTTCCGTCGGGTCGTTGATAAGGTTGCTTGCCGGGTCAAAGTAAAAGGGGTGCCGTTGTGTTCCGGTTTTCTCCTGTTGAATCCGTCCCAAATTGTCGTACTGATACTGCGTCTGGTGCGGTGCCTCAAAGGGCTGTTGTGGGCAGTGGGTGCGGGTTTGGATAAGGTGACCCAATTCGTCATAGCCGTAAGTGCGGTCGATTTGTGGTGTATTTTGTAGGTGCGCAAGCTCGGTCTGTTGATGGGTGAGTTGACCTAATGGGTTGTATTGGTAATGTGTGGTCAGTCCTCCTTGACTGCGACAAATTTCCTGATGCAGAGCATTGCGATGGATATCCGTGATTAACTGGTGATTAAACTTAATCCCGCTTAAATGCCCACTGCCGTAGTAAAAATAGCCCAGGCTATCTCCCGATGGCAGGCGGGTTTTTAAGCGGTTGCCGTTAGCATCGTATTCATAGGCGATTTTTTTGTCGCCATGCGCCTCTTCAATTAAACGTCCCGTGGCATCATAACGAAAATCAATGTGTTGTCCTCCGCAGGCAATCTGTGTCAGTTGTCCGTTTACATCAACGTGATAGCGCGTAAGTTGACTTTGCGCCCCTTGCTGACAATGAACTTCGGTCATCTGTCCTATCATAGGCATATTGAATGAGCTTATCATCAAACTCTTTCTCTTGCATCAAAAGCAAATTTAACTCTGTCAGGCTGAGAATATTACTTGGAGAAAGAGTTAATTTTTTCCAAAATAGAAAGTAATTCATCCTCTAAAAGAAAAGAAAAAGGATCTTGACCAGAAAACAAAATAAAGGAAATCCAGTTTTTAAATCTATCTAAATCATCTTCATCAAACAAGCATAGAAATTTAGAAAGATTACCATCTTCCGCAAGGTACCAAAAAAATTTCATTGGATAACTTTCTAAATCTTTAGGAAGATTATTAAAGTATTTTATTTGCATTAGGGGTAAAAGATAATTCCAACCTTCCCATGTTATATCTGAGCAAGAAATATCTAGTTTCTCAAAATTGACGTCTTGATTTGGTCTTATTGATGCAGCATAGTTATACCCATTTAAATCTTCAGGCCGAGTGATTGCAATATAATCCTTACTTGTATTTAAAAAGCTATTAGGCCATTTTCTAGGCTTAATTAAAAGAGACTCTATTTCTTTGTTCACTATCTAAACCCCTTACCAATAAATTTTTCACAATTTTTAATTTGATTTTGGAGATTTTGCATCCTTTCTTTATGACCGGAATCCCCACCATTCCAACAAGTATCCTCCCTCAGTTTTCTTGCTTTAAGCTCTTTATATGCCGCATCTCTACGTACATATAAAGCAGGCTCTGCCATCCACCCCTTACAACCACCTAAACTTGAAGTGTAATCTTTCGCCTTTTCTACGGCACTATTTAACTTTTCATAAACATCTGGTGGACATTTAGGTTTATTAGGGCATTTGCCAATATCATTGGTTTCCTCAGCACCTATCGTTATCGGTGTTGAACTACTGTCGGAAGAATCCTCAGATTCTTCCATAGCATCCATTATTCCCACCCCGACAAGAATGCCCGTCATAGCAGTAGTTGCATAGGCTAATGCTTCCAGTATCCAAGGAGCTGCAAGCACAGGTGCAAATAAACCCAATGGATCAACTTGATTCTGTACAGTACCTTCAAACCGATAAAGATTCATTCCTCCTGCCAACCCTATCGGGTCTTGTTGGGTAAATCGCCCGATATGCGGGTCGTAGTAGCGGAAGAAGTTATAATGTAACCCCGTTTCTTCATCAACATATTGGTTTTGTAGACGGAACGGTTGATGAGCGTCTTTCAGATTGTGCGCTTCCCGTATGCCGCCCCAGCCTTTGTAGTCCGCATACCAAAGCAGGT
>CAJPST010000141.1 GCA_905373425.1 uncultured Mesocricetibacter sp. | reverse complement strand
GCTATGCTACGGTTTTATTTGCTGATGCGCACCAGCTGCGAATTTACGCTTCCAACAGTATGTTTCATGTGGCGTTTGAATTGATGGGACTAAAACAAGTTGATCTCGGTGTGGGAGATCGTTGGGGAAGCCTTCAAGTTACCTTACAAGATCTTGCTAAGTTACCGCCGAAAACCTGTTTGTTAATTTTAGGGCCGTTTCATCGTATGACCGAAGCCGAACTAAAACAGAGTTACACATGGCGACGGATGGGGTTCGGCACAGAGCGCTGTGTCCGCAAAATGCCTGCGGTGTGGTTGTTTGGCGGTACTGATACGATAGCGCATTTCGCCCATGACTTACACCGCGCGATGGTGTCGGGTGAAGGGAAATGGACGGTTGGCGATGAATAAAAAAATAACGCTAATATTAACCGCACTTTTACTCGTTTTATTTTCTATTTGGTGGCGTTTGAAGATGGCTTGGCAATGGGATTTTGCTTTATTGCTGAAAAATCCCGATGATTTGCCTTTAGAGGCCGCTATAACGCAGATGGCGATATTGCCGCAAATGACAACAGCGTTTTTAGCCGGTGGTTTGCTCTCCCTTTCCAGCAGTGCGTTACAACAAATCGTGCGCAATCCCCTTGCATCCGATAGTACGTTGGCAGTGGGGAGCGGCGCTCAATTGGCTTTAATGGCAGCAGCGGTTTTCTTTCCGACGGCTGGTTTATTCGGTAGCTTCTGGGTGGCGCTTGCCGGGACTATTGGGGCAATGTCATTGGTGTTGTTTATCGGTAAAAGTAACGAAATGAATCCATTAACGGTAATCCTCGGAGGCTTGATTGTGAATATTGTGCTAGGTGCGTTTGCATCAGTGATCTTGTTATTTTATAACGATCTATTACTCGGCATTATGGTATGGGGAAGCGGTTCATTATTACAGGACGGTTGGGCAACCACACAGGCATTGCTTGGTGTCGGGGGATTTATTCTTGTGCCGTTTGTTTTGTTATATAAGCCGTTGACATTGCTCGGCTTGGATGACGATCAAGCACGCCGTTTGGGGGTTCCGGTTAATTTGTTGCGTTATACCGTATTAACTTTGGCGGCAATGGCGACAGCATTGGTAGTCAGTAAAGTCGGCATTATCGGTTTTATCGGCTTAGCAGGGGCAAGTTGCGCAGCATTATTAGGTGCACGCCATTTTATTGCACGCTTGATTACAGCGTTCTTTGTCGGAGGGGGATTATTACTGCTCAGCGATAATCTGTTCAGCGTAATGGGGCAATTAATCGGCAAGATTTTACCTACCGGAGCCTTGACCGCTGTATTAGGCGTGCCGTTATTGTTGTATTTAATTATTCGCCAACGTAAATCCTTACGTGAAGAAATTACGTCAAAACCGACCGCACTTTTACCCGTTTATCGTTTGCCGTCGTGGCGTTTACCACTGTTATGGTTGTTGGGATTGCTTGTTATGCTTTTATTGTTGCAGGGCTTTGTACGAGGTTTGGATGGTTGGAGCTGGAATGGTGATTTACAATTGATTTGGCAACACCGTCTGCCACGTAGCCTAAGTGCTATGGTGACGGGAGCGATGTTAGCGGTAGGCGGTGCATTGTTGCAAACTCTCACCCGCAACCCGATGGCAAGTCCCGAAGTGTTGGGAGTGGGTTCAGGCACATCGCTTGCTGTGGTGGCTGCTTTTTTATTATTTCCGAATATGGGGAATGGCGGGTTGCTACTGGCGGCTATTGTGGGCAGTCTGGCGGTGTTGCTGTTGATTATGTGGTTATCCGTCAAGCTATCGCCTTCGGCATTATTGTTGGTCGGTATTGCAATGGGGGCGTTAGTCGGAGGTGTGATGGCAATTATACAGCTTAGTCCAAATCCGCAATTGACTGCGATATTAAGCTGGTTATCGGGTTCTACCTATTATGCCCAGCCGGAAAAAGTATGGCTTTTATCGCTTGCCGGAATTGTGCTGATTTCGACCGCACTTTTATTTGTTAAACCGTTGCGTTTATTGTCACTCGGAATGACGGTAGCGCGTTGTTTCGGTTTGCCGGTAGTGCAGTGTGAACGTTTGATTTTATTGTCAGTTGCCGTCATGAGTGCTTGTGCTACATTAGCAGTTGGCCCGCTTAGCTTCATCGGGCTAATGACACCGCATTTGGCAAAACGCCTCGGAGCTGTTACGCCGGATAAACAACTGCCGATATCTGCTTTGCTAGGGGCTGGGTTAATGTTAATTTCAGACTGGCTTGGGCGTTATCTAATTTTCCCCTATGAACTGGGGGCGGGCGTTATTGCATCATTACTTGGCGGAATATACTTTTTATTGCTGATAAAACAGCGTAATTAATCCATACCCTGCTGTTCTTAGCATAGCTACGGTGAACCATGATTACAGTAATCTGACATTGCGTTACGAATTCTAATTTCTATAAGGGGAAGCTCAAGGTAAAGGCATCGCGTATTTTATGCGATGCTTTTTTTTGTTATGCTTACGCAGGTTAAGATGATATGAAGGAAAAAACAGTGGAAAAACCGACCGCACTTTCGGCTGAATTATGTCCTTGCCAATCTGGCGAGAGCTATGCCCATTGTTGTGCGCCGTTACATCAGGGAACACAAAAGGCAAAAACGGCGGAACAGTTAATGCGTTCTCGTTATGCGGCTTATGCATTGCAATTAGTCGATTATATTGTTGAAACAACCGTACCAAGCCAGCAAACATTGCTGGATAAAGCGGCGCTACAACAGTGGGCGGAGAATACGAAATGGGTCGGGTTGGAAATTGTCTCTTATCAGCCGCGCGTCGGTAAAACACAAAGTGCGGTCGAATTTAAGGCTATTTTTGAAGTGGACGGCGAAAAACGGTTTCATCATGAAAAATCATTATTTGTGCATATCGATGGCCATTGGTTTTTCGTTGATCCGACAGTACCGTTGCCCGCGATGAAACAGCCTTGCGTATGTGGTTCGGGTAAGAAATTTAAACATTGTTGTGGCGGTTTGTTATGAATCAATTGAAATTGTTTTTAGAGGTCTTTTGGCATCGTTTCAATCAAAATAAGTTGACTCAAGCTGCGGGTTCGCTCACGTACAATACCATGCTGGCTATTGTGCCGTTGGTGATGGTGGTGTTTTCGGTGTTTTCCGCTTTTCCGATGTTTGATGAAGCGACAGGCGCGCTTAAAGCATTTATTTTCACTAATTTCGCGCCTTCGGCAAGCGATGTGGTTGGCCGGTATATTGATGAATTTGTTAATAATTCCAAACAGATGAGCGCGGTGGGGATTGTCAGTTTGATTGCAGTGGCACTGTTACTGATTAATTCTATCGATCGTACATTAAATGATATTTGGCAGGCGAAAAACCGCAGCCTGGTTTTTTCTTTTGCAATTTACTGGACGATTTTAACTCTTGGGCCAATTTTTATTGGTGCCAGTATTGCTATCAGCTCCTACATTACCTCTATTAAAGTATTCAATGATGGGTTCGATTTGCCTTTCGGATTACAGTTACTGAGAGTCGTGCCGTTTTTCCTCACTTGGTTCAGCTTTACCTTAATTTATACCTTGGTGCCGAATACTAAAATCAGAATCAAACACGCAGTAGCTGGCGCATTGGTGGCGGCAGTGTTTTTCACTTTAGGTAAACAGGCATTCGCTTGGTATATTGCCACTTTCCCTTCTTATCAGTTGGTTTACGGAGCAATGGCGACATTGCCGTTAATGTTGTTATGGATTCAAGTCAGCTGGGTATTTGTGTTGCTGGGGGCGCAACTTACCGCCGTGTTGGGTGATATCCGTCAGATCAAATTAGGCGAATTGGAACTCGCCGGAATTAAGGGGACAAAAGAGTGATTGCATTAATTCAACGCGTTACAGCAGCCAAGGTTGAGGTGGAAGGCAAAATTACAGGGCAAATCGGCAAAGGTTTACTGGTGTTGCTTGGGGTAGAAAAAGAGGACAACCACGCGAAAGCCGAGAAATTATTAGAAAAAGTGCTGAATTATCGTGTATTTAGCGATGAAGACGGCAAAATGAATCTCAATGTGCAACAAGCCGGCGGTGCGATTTTGGTCGTATCGCAGTTTACTTTGGCGGCCGACACTCAAAAAGGGCTGCGTCCAAGTTTTTCCAAGGGCGCATCGCCTGCTTTGGCAGAGGAAATGTACGACTATTTTGTGGAAAAGTGCGGTCAAAAAATTTCGACTTTTACAGGACGTTTCGCCGCCGATATGCAAGTCAGTCTGACTAACGACGGACCGGTAACCTTTTGGCTAAACACCTAGCCGATCAATGTAGAAAATCCTGATAGGCTGTCTTTTGCTCACATTTTGTGCTATATTACGCACTTTTTCTCACATTTATATTTTTACATACGATTAAAACGCGGACATAAAAGACAATGATATTGGATACTTATGAAACTTTAGCACTTGCCTGTTTAGTGTTGTTGCTCGGCTATTTCTTAGTAAAACGGATCAAGATATTCAGTGATTTTAATATTCCTGAACCGGTGATCGGCGGCTTTATTGTGGCTATCGTATTAATGTTAGTGCATCGATTTTGGCAGTTGAGCTTTACTTTTGATCGGGATTTGCAAACTACTATGATGTTAGTGTTTTTCACTTCTATCGGTTTAAGCGCGAATTTTCTCCGTTTGGTTAAGGGTGGCAAGCCGTTAGTCATCTTTCTGTTCGTTGCGGCGTGTTTTATTGCACTACAAAATATTGTCGGTATTCTTGGTACCATGCTATTTGGTTTAGATCCTGCTTACGGCCTGCTTGCCGGTTCGGTGACACTGACCGGTGGACATGGTACGGGCGCGGCTTGGGCGAATGATTTAACTAAACAATTTGGTATTCAAGGGGCAACTGAGCTGGCAATGGCGTGCGCTACTTTCGGTTTGGTGTTCGGTGGTATTATCGGCGGGCCTGTCGCTCGTTTCCTGTTAAACCGTTTACATAAAACCGAAACGCCGGAAGATGAAAATGTGGATGATATGGAAGAAGCTTTTGAAAAACCGGCTTATCGTCGCAAAATCAATGCTCGTTCTGTTATAGAAACTATCACTATGATTTCAATTTGTTTGTTTGTCGGACAAGCGCTGGACGGATGGACAAAAAATACGGCGTTACAGTTGCCGACCTTTGTCTGGTGTTTGTTTACGGGCGTTTTAATCCGTAATACGTTAGCTCATGTGTTTAAATTCAAAGTAGCGGACGAAGCGATTGACGTGCTTGGTACGGTTTGTTTGTCGATCTTTTTGGCAATTGCCCTAATGTCGTTGAAATTATGGGAATTGGCGGAGCTGGCATTACCGATTTTTGCTATATTATTGTTGCAAGTTGCATTAATGGCTGTTTTTGCGATATGCGTAACTTATCCTGTCATGGGTAAAGATTATGATGCAGTGGTGCTTAGTGCCGGTCATTGCGGCTTTGGATTGGGCGCTACACCGACAGCGGTTGCCAATATGCAAGCAGTGACTTCTCATTTCGGTACGTCACATAAAGCTTTCTTGATTGTGCCGATGATCGGTGCGTTTTTCATCGATTTACTTAACAATTTACTATTGAAAGGTTTTTTGTTTATTGTGGCTTCCTTGCATTAAGGCGACATTGAAAAAACGATAAAAAATGACCGCACTTATGATCTGCACCCCAAAACTTGGACACCTAATTT